>CAZFCR010000063.1:0-12121 GCA_964517305.1 uncultured Akkermansia sp. | reverse complement strand
ATTAACGTCCCCGGCGCTGTATGAGGCGCTTTGCATCAGTTCTTTCGAATCAAGACTCACCATGCTGTACATCGACCTGTCGGCCCCGCTTTTGGTATAGTCAATGGCTTTGGCGGTTACTGTTATCGTGCCAAGGGTATTGATGTTCATTCTCAGGTCAACATATGTAGCTTCGTTGGGCACTACTTTTATCTTATTGATGATGCTTGTCTGGTGACCGGCTTCTGTGACGATCAGTTCGTACATGCCCGGGCTAAGCGGTTTTACATGGTACCTGCCTTCTATGTCGGTCTGGCTTCCCCCAATGAGCAGGTTGCCCTGGAGAATGCGTACGGTTGCAAAGGGAACAGGTTCAAGCGAGGTGTTTTTGATGATGCCCCGGATCTCGCCAAAACCTTGTGCAATGGCGAAGTTGAAATGAATGCAGCAAAGAAGGCTGAATGCTGCCAGGCGGATGAATCGGATTGTTTTCATGGTCGTTGGTTTTTAATTGATGAATTCTGCATAAAAGACGTTTCCACGCCAGCCATTACATAAATCTTTATTTTTATGTAAATTTTAGTTTAACGCGTCATCAGATAAACACGAGTATGTGGCTGTTCGGTAAAAAGAAAAAAAGAGAGGACGGGGAACTGCTGGCGGATTACCGCACAACGGGGAATCCCTCTGTTTTTGGTGAGTTGTTCGAAAAGCATATCCGCGACGTGTACGCTGTTTGTTTTTTTTATTTCAGGGACAAACAAACTGCGGAGGATGCAGCCATGCAGGTATTTGAGAAACTGATGATCGATCTCCGGAACCACGAGATCAGACATTTCAGGGCCTGGTTGTCGTATGTTGTGCGCAACCATTGCATCAGCGAGCTGAGAAAGAAAAAGGGCAAACATTTTTTACCTGAAACATATCTGGATTTTGAGGTGAACAGCCCGGATGAGCAGGAAGAAGAAAAAATAAACGCGGTAAAGGAAGACGAGATGCTTAACAACATGCGTGTTTTTCTTCCCATGTTAAAAGAAAAACACCGTGTTTGCCTGGAATTGTTTTATCTCAGGGGCTGTTCTTACCAGACTGTGAGCGAACAAACAGGGTATGGCGTAAACGAAGTGCGGAGTTATATTCAGAATGGCAAACGGAATCTTAAATTAATGCTGAGCGAAAAATTAAATACAGATCACAATGAAACCAAACCTTAACGACGATCTCAATTACCTTGCTTCACTCGGAAGAGAGATGATGCGGGCAGGCGACCACGATCTGAGCCGCCTCCGGTCGCGTTTTGGCCGGCGTTCTTCCTGGCTGACGCGTTACGGCAGCACACTTCTGAGTCTTTCTGCCGGCGCCATCATCGGTCTCGTTGTATTTATTTTGTTTTTTAAAAAAATACCTTCCTCTTTGGAACTTAAAGAACAAAAAAGTGCAAGTGGTTTTGTGACGGAGCCGGTTGCGCCCCGTGAAATTCAAAACGATACCATTGTGATCAGACCTGAAAATTTTATTTTGAAAACAAGTCCGCCTAAAGCGGATCAACATTCAAAAGACACGGCGGGTTATGCAGATCCGGCAATCACTTCTATTACACCAGATCTTTCATCGGTTTTGTCAACGGATTTCAGCGAGCAAAAATTAAAATACATCATCAACTCGCCTGTGTTTTATGTACAAGACCTGAAAGTAACCGAATACACGACACTTTATTTTCGTAATCGGAAATTTGTTGACCTCGGCGGAACGCCGGCATCAAGTGTCGAAAAAAACAGGGCGGCTTCTAAAACACGTTACATCAACAGTGCGCGTATTTATTTACATGAAGAGTTAGAGGCGGCGCTCAAAGAATTTAAAAAAGGAGATTATAAAAGATGTCTTTATTTACTTGGTAATATTCAGCAATACAACAAGGTTGATCTGAACTGCAGTTTTTATTCGGGCATGTGTTATTTTTATTTAGGATATCATCAGCAGGCCATCCCGTATTTTGATACCTGTATCAACAGCACCAACAATTGTTACCTCGAAGAGGCCCAGTTTTATAAAGCGCGGTCGCTTTATGAATCCGGCAACAAGGACGCGGCACGCAGGCTGTTTGTTGAAATTTCTGAGATGGACGGGTTTTATAATGAAAAAGCCAGGATGTACCTGAAATAAAAAAAGTGCACAGAGAACTATGCACTTTCTTTCTTTTTTTTGGGTAAAAAACTTCTAAAAATTTACCTCTAGGTTACACAAATTAACGAAGTTCTTTTCAGATTAGTATGTGCTATTATGTGAAGTGCATGTTTGGGCGTGTAAAACGACCTTATGAACTTTTAAACGGATGTTTGACAGGGAATTTGTCCAAAAAAGAAACGCCTGAGGTCATCAGGCGCTTCTTTTTTCTCGTTCTTTTTTTGGGTAAAAAAACAATCTAAACTATGTAAACGAATTGGTAGCTGTTTACAAGAGTAAAGTAAAACAATAAATTTCAATTAAAATTTACAACTTGGTAGAATGCCGTTTTGAGTTGGTAGAATGTCGGTTTGAATTGGTACTCTGCAAAAAAAGGCAAATCTAAATGCGTTTAGATTTTTGATTTCGGTTGGCCCGCAACAAAGTTTTTGAGATAAAAAGGCTCAAAATAGGCAGTGTTCTCAAAATCATTGGATTCAAATTTATGTTGGGCGAGCTGCGCCATGAATTTTGATGAAGGTGTAATCGCTTCAAGAAAATAAGCTTGTCTGATTTGCGACAATAGTTCTTTGCATTTCGGCATGCCATCGCCAAAAAAATATATTTTGCCCAGGTCAGAAAATCTGCTGATGCTGTTTTCATCAATCACTAGCGCTTCAATGGCATTTTGTTTTTCGAGTTTTCGGTTGTACATGGCAGTATATACTTCCATTCGCCGCGCGTCAATCATAGCACAATACAACGCATCTTCTTTTGTTGTATCAACCGCCTGCGCTGATAAAACCTGAAGGGTATCAATGCTGATGAGAGGAATGTTGAGCGCGAAACAAAGTCCTTTTGCTGCGCTGCTGCCAATTCGAAGCCCCGTGTAAGAGCCCGGACCGCGGCTGATGGCAATCGCTGCAAGTTGTTTTACATCGCATTGTTGTTCATCGAGCAACTGCCTGATAAAAAGATGCAGGTTTTCCGCGTGCGTGTAACCTGCATCCAGTTCGCGGTGAGCGAGCACTTTGCCCGAATCGCTGAGTGAAACTGAACAGACTGTGGTGGCCGTTTCGATGTTCAGGATGAGACTCATTTGTTCTCTGTTTTGTAAAGGTCTTCTTTTTTTACCACCTTCACTTTTATATTGTTTCTCAGAATCTTTGATACAGCGCTGTAAGGACCACAAATGATCTCATCATCTTTTTTTACACCTGTTATAACTTCAATGTAATCGTTGTCCTGGATACCCGTTTTTACTTCTGTCTGGATGGCCTTACCGTCTCTTAACACAAATACATATTCTTTTTTTGCTTCTTCTTTGGTTTTAAATTCTTCTTCTTCCTTTTCATTCTTAACCTTTACCTCGCGTGAGTTTTCGTCGCGCGAAGTTTTAAGTGAATCTTTTGACCTCATGGTAACAGCCTGGATAGGAACCGCGTGAACTTTTGAAACACGTTTGGTCTGAATGTCCACACTGGCACTCATGCCGGGTCTGAAGGGAATAGGATTTTTTTCAGTAACAAGGTGATTGTATGAATCGCGCAGCATTCTGATCTTCACCACAAAGTTGGTCACCTGGTCAACAGAAATGCCTGTGGCATTAGAAGAGTTGGCGATCTCGGTAACAATACCTTTGAATTTTTTATCCATGTAAGCATCTACTTCAATGATGGCCGTGTCGTTTTTATGAACCTTGATAATGTCGTTTTCATTCACTTCCACACTTACTTCCATTTCGTTCAGGTTGGCCAGTTTCATGATCTCAGTGCCGGTCATGCCACTTACACCCACCACACGCTCGCCTTTTTCGACACTTAACTTTGAAACCGTTGCATCCACGGGCGAATAGATATAGGTTTTTTCGAGATTGGTATTGGCTTCTTTCAGGGAAGCCTCGCTGCTGGCAATGGTGTATTCACCTGCTCTTACGCCTTCTTCGAGCGCTGTCACATTAGCCCGTGACGCTTCGTACTGTGCGCGGATGGTTTCAAATTCCTGTTGTGAAATGGCGTTTTGTTCGAGCAGTTTTTTGTTGCGGTTAAACATGGCCTCGTTGCTTACAAAATTGGCTTTGGCCTGTTCAAGCTGCGCCTGTGCGGTTTTCAGGTTGGCGCGTGTGGTGTTGACAGATGCGGTAACGCGTTCAAAGGCATTGAGGTAAAGATCAGGCCTGATACGGCAAAGCAGATCGCCCTTTTTAACCTGGTCACCTTCTTTTACAAGTAATTCTGTGATCTCGCCACTCACATCGCTGCTGATCTTCAGTTCTGTTTCAGGTTGTATTTTGCCGGTTGCCGAAACAACTTCAATGATGTCACGGATCCCCGCTTTTTCTGTATACACTTCGGTAGGTTTATTACCTTTCACTGCCTGAAGGGTGACCACGGCTGCAATTACCACAACGCCGACGATGATGATCCAGTATATTTTTTTCATGTTCTTTTTTTCCTGTCCCGGCCTGTGAATTCAGGCAACAGATTCATATCATAAATTTCCCAAATTTAAAGAATAATGCATCCAAACAGGGTTTTCCATGCGTATTTTTGTTTGTTTAGAACCTGATTTTCACCTCCTGTAAAATTTTAATGACCGCTTCAGCCAACAAACAGCCCAACGAGCTCATCCACGAGACCAGCCCCTATCTGCTTCAGCATGCTTACAATCCCGTAAAGTGGCTGCCGTTTGGTGACGAAGCCTTTGCGCTTGCAAGGAAACTTGATAAACCGGTGCTGATCAGCATTGGCTACAGCGCCTGTCATTGGTGCCACGTGATGGAACGTGAGTGTTTTGAAGATGAAGAAGTGGCTGCGGTGATGAACGCGGGTTTTGTAAACATTAAAATAGACAGGGAAGAGAGAAGCGATGTAGACATGCTTTACATGCAGGCTGTTCAGCTGATGACAGGACAGGGAGGCTGGCCCCTGAATTGTTTTGTGATGCCGGATGGGCGGCCATTTTTCGGCGGCACCTATTTTCCAAAAAAAAAGTGGTTGCATATTCTGAACACGTTGTCAGACCTTTATCAGAATGATCCGGTAAAGGTAAATGATTACGCCACGCAACTGAGCAACGGCATCAGGGAGACCGAGCGCATCATTACCATGCCACAGAAGACAACAGTGCTCAGTAAACGCCTGTTGCAACAAACCGTGGCTAAATGGAAAGATCGTCTGGATAATAAACACGGCGGCCCCGATCACGCACCGAAATTTCCACTTCCGTCAAACTACCGTTTCCTCCTGAGGTACGCAAAACTAGAAGCCGATGAGGGGCTGATGAAACACGTGGAGCTTACCTTAAAAAAAATGGCGTTCGGTGGCATCTACGATCAGGTTCGCGGAGGTTTTTCGCGATACAGTGTGGATGATATCTGGAAAGTGCCGCATTTTGAAAAAATGTTGTACGACAACGCGCAACTGGTTTCTCTTTATACCGAAGCCTATAACCTGACTAAAAATAAATTGTACCGCAACATAGCTGAACAAACACTCGGCTTTGTACGGGATGAATGGTATCAGCCTGAAGGATATTTTTATTCAGCATACGACGCCGACAGCGAAGGCATAGAGGGTAAATATTATGTATGGACAAAAGAAGAACTTGAGTCGGCGCTCGCCACAGAATACGATTTGTTTGCTGCTTATTTCGAGATAAACGAAAAAGGATATTGGGAAGACGATAATTATATTTTAATGCGCCGCGAGGACGCGGTTGGTTTGTTAACCGAATATGGGATCAGCCAGGATGAACTTGACAGGAGAATACATTCCTGCCTCTCGGTTTTAAAAAAGGTGGCCGAATCAAGGATCAAACCCGGGCTCGACGATAAAACTGTTTGTTCGTGGAATGCCATGATGTGCAGTGCCTATGCTCAGGCTGCATTGTCGTTTAACAACACAACTTATAAAAAAACAGCCCTTGATGCCATTCAGTTTATTTTAAAAACCATGACTCGCCCGGATGGCGGGCTTTTCAGGACATATAAAAACGGTAAAGCCCGCATCCATGCTTTTCTCGAAGACTACGCTTTTGTGACGGAAGCGCTCATCAACTGTTATCTTCTGACGCAGGACGAATTTTTTCTCGGGAAAGCACGTTATTTTTGCACACGGAGTCTTGAAGAATTTAATAACCCCAACAGCGTTTTCCTTTTTTACACCGGGAAAGAGCAGGCTGCTTTGCTCACGCGTACTACTGAAACAAGCGACAATGTGATTCCCGCATCCAATTCGCAGATGGCAATGAATCTTTTTGTGCTGGGGCAGCTTTTTGAAGATACCGCCTGGGTGGAACGCGCTGCGAAAATGACAGAGTCTGTTGCCCGTGAAATGGAGCATTATGGTGCAGGATACAGCAACTGGGCGCAGCTGGCATTGATGCAGGAGAACGGTGCAAAGGAAGTGGCCATTGTTGGTAAAAATGTTGATGAAAAGTTGCGCGAGCTTTACCAGGAAGGAATTACAAACACGATTTTAGCTGTCAGTGCAGTGCCTTCGAACCTTCCGCTCCTGAAAGACAGGTATGTTGAAGGAAAAACGCTTGTGTATGTTTGTAAAAACAAAACCTGCGGCCTGCCGGTAGAAAACATTAACGAAGCTCTGAAACAACTTGTTTAAAAAGGAATTGATAATTTTATTGGTGTTGGCATGCTCCCTGGTTCATTCGCAGGTGCTGCTGCCTACACCGGAAACAGCATTTGAACCTCGCCATAATTTTAATCCGGCGTTGGTGCGCGACAAAGGCATCCGCAAGATCAGTTTTGATATTATTGATAAAAAAGATTTTGAGGTGGCCGTGGATAAAAGTCTTACCGAGACTTATGAATTTAACGAAGAAGGTTTTTTAAGCCGTTATTATTATACGGAGATCATCAAAACCATTGAAAAGGAATACACAAAAGTGGGCCGTAAAGGAAAACAGTATGTGCACACTGCTACCGATTATGTGTACGATACCATCAGCACCGCTTATTTTTATCAGAATTCGCGCCTGGCTTTGAAACGTTTTCACGATGGCAACCGTTATTATGAAAGCCACTATTACCGGTACGACAGCGCGGGCAACCTTACCAGGGAACTGCGTTACAAAGAAACCAATATTAGTCCTGATCCGGGTATTTTTATACTGGGAAACCAGGTGTTGTTAAGTGAAGACAGTTTCCAGTATAAAAAATACAGTTCAGGACAGGTAAAATGTGTTTACCTGAACAATGAACACAGGCCTTACAAGGAACGGATCATTAATGTAGACAGTCTTGGAAGAAAAAAAGAGATCTACGAAAATTATACGGCTGCCTCCTGGATCATGCAGCAACAAAAGTTTGAATACAAAAACAATCACCTCAGTTCCGCGAGGTTTGAGGGAAATTCAGGCAACAAGGTGGTTCTGCAGCACATTTACGAATACGACGAAAACAACGAACTCTATTCTGAAAAACAATACAAAAACGACATTCTGATCAGGGAACTTAGTTATGTGACGGATAAAAGCAATGGTTTACTCAACTCTCTCATCATCAGAGACCCGATCAGCAAAACCATGCGCATCATCAAACTCAGGTACGATCTGGGCATGATTGGCAAGAGTGGAAACGGGCGCCGTTTGTAATCATTCGCAATTTTCTTAAATAAAAAACCGCTCAACAGAATTACTGATGAGCGGCCTGTATAAAAACAGATTAATGGTGATGGTGTCCGCCCGGACCATGCACATGGCCGTGGTCGAGCTCTTCCTGGCTTGCCTCACGCACATCCAGTACTTCGCCGATAAAATGAAGTTCGTAACCTGCAAGCGGATGGTTAAAATCCATTTCAACGTGGTTTTCAGAGATCTCAATTACTTTACCAATCAGCGGATTGCCTTCAGCATCGCTCATTTCAATATCCTGGCCTGGTTTAACGCGACTGTCGTCAAACTTTCCGTCAACGATAAAAGCAGCACGGTCAATTTTAACCACATAATCGTTTTCGTAATTACCGTAACCGTTGGCTGAGCTGATCTTAAAATCAAATTTATCGCCTGCTTTTTTTCCTTTGAGGTTCGATTCAAATTCAGGCAGAACGCCGCCAAAGCCATACAGGAAAACAAAAGGGTGTTCCTTGGATGTTTCTTCAACTAATTCTTCAGGCGCGTCGCCCTTGTTAGCAGTAAGGTAGTAATTAACCGAAACCACTTTGTCTTCTGATATGGTCATTTTTTTTTGCGCTAATTTAAGTTTTTAATCTGAGGCACCCTCAAAAAATCGACAGGCGGGTAATTTTGTGGGTTTAATGTAAAATTATTGAGTTGAAGATGATTAGAGACGTGTGTTTTTTTCAAGCAGATAAAGCAGGCGCTCTTTAGAGAGATCAGATTTTATTTCTCCGTGCATGGTGATTGACACGGCGCCTGTTTGTTCACTTACCGTGATGGCCAGCGCGTCGGTATTTTCGGTGATGCCTACTGCCGCGCGGTGCCTCATGCCGTAATGCGCGGGAAAATTTTCTTTTTCACTTACAGGCAATACACAGCGTGCGGCAACAATACGGTTGTCGTGAATGATCACAGCACCGTCGTGCAGCGGAGAGTTTTTATAAAAGATATTCTCAAGCATGCGGCTGGTGAGACTCGAATCAATGACTTCGCCGGTATTGATAAAAAACTTAAGATCCGATTTTCTTTCAATGATGATGAGCGCGCCGGTTTTGGTGTCACTCATATTAAAACAGGCGTCTGCCACCGCGTCAAGATCGAGGGCTATCTGTGAACCTTCGGTGGGGGAAACGTTGAATTTGAAAATTCCTTTCCAGTTTTTGTTTCTTAAAAACTCGTTGGAACCAATGTACAGCAAAAATTTTCTGATCTCCTGCTGAAAAACGATCATGATGGCGATCACCCCCACGTTTACAAACTTGCCGATGATGGACGTGAGCAGCTCCAGGTCAAAGGCCTTGATCACGATGTAAACGAAATAGATGAGCGCGAGACCAATAAAAATGTTGATGGCAGAAGTACCCTTCACCAGGTTGTACGCCAGGTAAAGGATGATGGCCACGAGCAGGATGTCGATGGCATCGGTGATGCCGAAGCTGATAAAATGTATCAGGTTTAAAAACGCCAAAATCAGATATTAATTTTTTCTTTCAGGGAGTGAAGGTACTTGTCGTAAAGCGAGTGTACAAGTCCGTCGGATAAACCCACCTGTGGCACAAACACTTTTTCAATATCGGCGTTCTTCATTACATAAAGAAAGATCTTGGCCGCGGGAATGATCACGTCGGCGCGGTCGGGCTTCAGGTCCAGCCTTTCGATACGTTCCTGGTAAGTGTATGAACAGAGCATTTCATAGATTCCTTTTAACCGGTCGTAACTCAGGTGTTTGGTTTCTTTTTTATTGCTCATCTTAAAGATCTTGTTGATGTTGCCGCCCGAACCAATGGCATGCAGTGGATGTATGCCCACTGTATTGCGTTTGAGCCAGGCTTTCATCTCTTCCCATTCGTCTTTCTCCACTTTATCGAGCAGCATGCGAACGGTTCCGATGTTGAATGATTTTGCGGAGATCACCTTGTTGTCGAAATAAAGGGTGAGTTCGGTGCTGCCACCACCCACATCAATGTATAAATACGCATGTTTAGGATTCAGC
The DNA here is from genome assembly GCA_964517305.1 of uncultured Akkermansia sp. Taxonomy (GTDB): domain Bacteria; phylum Bacteroidota; class Bacteroidia; order B-17B0; family Aurantibacillaceae; genus Aurantibacillus. The sequence continues at coordinate 2,349 of CAZFCR010000063.1, read as the reverse complement.
AATTCTTCAATATGATTGGAAAAGAGGAGTGCCGCTTCGTTTTTACCATCAATGATCTCCACGATCAGATCGGCTTCTTTCCGCACCCGTTCAATGATCTCTGCGCCATTGGTTGCGTCGCGCATGGCACTTGTGGCCACTGCCCGGTAATCATCAACACCGTACGCTTTGATCAGAGATGCATACCCTTTTAAAGCTGTTACCAGCCTGTCGGCTTTGGCATCGGTGATGCGTCCCTGTAAAAAAACATCCTCGCCAAGCCTGATGGGCATCCTGATCAGTTCTTCTTTGTTAAAATGCGGCTTTCCGTCTACATTGTAAACCCGGCTGAACAAAAGGCGGATGGCGTTACTCCCGATATCTATTGCGGCAAATACCATTAGTTAAAAATTAATGTTTGTGGTTTCTGAGTATTTAAAAACGTTTCTTTTTCGCTCTTCAGGTAATTGTATATTTCATCCTGGGCTCTCACTCTGGTTTCGCCGGGAAGTGGTTTTTTATAATGGTTTTCCTGTTTTCTGTCAATGATGCGTACTTTGGTGTTGCCGGATAGCTGAATGTTGATGATGTCTTTGATCTGTTTGCGGATGGCTTCGTCGTACACGGGTACCGCCACTTCGCTGCGGTTATCCAGGTTGCGGCTCATCCAGTCGGCCGACGACAGGTAGATTTTCTCCTGCCCGTCGTTATGGAAGATAAAAACACGGCTGTGCTCCAGGTATTTGTCTACAATGCTGTAAGCGCTGATGTTATCACTCCAGCCTTCCATTTCCGTTACCAGCGAACAGGCGCCCCTGATGATGAGTGTTACCTTAACACCCGCCCTGCTGGCCTCATACAACTTGGCAATCATCTCTTTATCTACAAGGCTGTTCATTTTCAGCATGATCTCGGCGTGACGTTTCTTTTTTGCGATCTGAATTTCTTTGTTGATCAGGTTAATAAGTTCTTTACGCATAAAAAACGGTGCCACCAGCAGATGTTTAAAGGATTGCACCTTAAAATTGTTCTCGTAAAACTCAAAAACCTTGTTCAGATCGGCCGCAATCTCTTTATTGGCGGTCAAAAGCGAGAAATCGGTGTACAGTTTCGAAGTTTTTTCATTGAAGTTGCCCGTACCAATGTGCGCGTAGTGCACTTCTTTTCCGTTTTCACGCGCGGTGACCACAAAAAGTTTGGAGTGTACTTTGAGTCCGGGCACACCATAAATAACCTTGGCCCCTTCTTCCTGCAGTTTGCTGGCCCAGTAAATATTGTTTTCTTCATCAAAGCGCGCCTGAAGTTCCACCAGCACGGTCACCTTTTTGCCATTTTTTACGGCGTTGATCAGCGCATTGGCAATCATCGAAGAATCGGCCACCCTGTAAAGTGTAATTTTAATGCTCTCCACCGAAGGATCGATTGACGCTTCACGCAGCAGGTTGATGATGTGATTATAGGTATGATACGGGTAATGAAGCAGGATATCTTTCTGTTTAATGGCCCGCAGTGTTGTAAAGGGATTATTGATGAGGTCCTTGTGTCTCAGCCTTGGTGGATGGTTATACACCAGGTCTTTTTCCCCCAGATCGGGAAAGGCAATAAAATTTTTAAAGTTATGGTAACGTCCTCCCGGGATGGCATTGTCTTTTTTGTCCATGTTGAGTTTCCTCATGATGTACTTGAGCATGTCGTCGGGCATGGCGGCGTCGTAAACAAACCGCACAGGCAGCCCTTGTTTGCGCGCTTTTACGCTTTTGGTGATCTTTTCGATCATACTTTTGCTTACATCGTTGTCCATCTCCAGTTCCGCGTCGCGGGTAAGTTTGATGTTGTAGGCATCCACACTCTTGTAGCCAAAAACATCAAAGATCTGGTGCGTGTTGCACCTGATCACGTCGTCAACAAGCATGATGTAATGTTTGTGACCGTGTTTGGGCAGCACCACAAAGCGCGAAGTGGCTTTGCTCGGAAGTTCAATGAGGGCGTATTTGGTTTTCTTTTTTTCCGTCATCGACTGCAAACGCAGAAACAGATAACTGGCCTTGTCCTTCATGTAAGGAAAAGGTTTGTTGTCGTCGATCATCACGGGAAAAAGATTGGAAACAAGTTCGTTTGAAAAAAACTCGTTCACATAAATCAGCTGTGTATTGGTGAGTTGTTTTTCATTAACGATAAAAACATTTCTTGCGGCAAGTTCAACAAGCAATTCCTGGTAAATGTTTTCAAAGGTATTCTGTTGTTCAATCACCTTGCGCTGCAAACGGGTTAAAAGTTCCTGCGGATCTTCGTCGTAAACCGCCAGCGCTTTTTTTCCGAGTTTGGCCAGGCGTTTTACGGTAGCCACGCGTACGCGGTAAAACTCATCGC
>CAZFCR010000062.1:2734-12136 GCA_964517305.1 uncultured Akkermansia sp. | reverse complement strand
AAGTCATGTGCTGCTGTCGTTACTGCTGCAGAACAAACCTGTGCGCGCCTGCAGACAAAAGGGCAGCGACATCTTAAAAACAAAAAGGCTTTTCCATTTTTACCAGCCCGGTCATCCGCAATTGTGGGAACGCATTGAGTGGATTGAACTGGATGTGCTTGATCAGTTCGCGATAGAAGATGCCCTTGAAGGTGTGAGCCATGTTTATCACTGCGCGGGATTTGTGTCATTTAAAACAAGCGACCGGAAACTACTTTTTCGCATCAACGAACAGGGCACGCGCAATGTGGTGAACGCCTGTCTGCAAAAAGGTAATGTTGCGTTGTGTCATGTCAGCACCATTGGAACCATCAATAATTCCGATCACCGGGGGGAACTTAACGAATCGGTTTTCTGGAAAACATCAGGCAAAGAAAGCGATTATGCCTTGAGTAAATACAATGCGGAAAGGGAGGTCTGGCGCGGCATGGAGGAAGGATTGGAGGCTGTGATCGTTAATCCCGGCGTAGTGTTGTCGCCTGTGTTCTGGACACAGAGCAGCGCGCAGTTATTCAGCCAGTGTTATAAAGGCAACCGTTTTTACACTTCAGGAAGCACGGCTTATGTGTCTGCACCTGATGTAGCGACGGCAATGATCAGACTGATGGAAGAGGAAAAATTCGGTCAGCGTTTTATTCTGATTGAAAATAATTATCCTTTCCGGCAGATATTTAATCACATACAAAAAAAGTTTGGGAAACCTTTGCCGGATATTTCAGCCGGAAAGACGCTTCTGAATGTGGGGCGATTTTTTAGTTGGCTTTTTTCTTTATTCAGCAGCAAGGACCCACTTTTAACAAAGTCTCTGATCAACGCGGCGCTTAATACGCAGACCTATTCCGGTGAGAAGGTTAAAAATGAACTCGGACTGCAATTTGAACCCGTTGAGAAAGTTCTTGACAGGATATGCGATTATTACCTGATTGAAGCCTCAAAATCCAGTTCAAGTGTTTGATATTCATCGAATTAAAATTGGGTTTTATCAATAAATTTTTGGTTTTTGTAAGTTATTTTTCTAATTTAGGCTAATATTTTAACATTTAAGTATGCACATTGCGATTGCGGGAAACATTGGGTCGGGGAAAACTACTTTAACTTCTTTATTAGCTAAACATTATAAGTGGCATGCGCATTACGAAGACGCTGATGACAATCCTTACCTGAATGATTTTTACGAAGACATGCAGCGCTGGTCGTTTAATCTCCAGGTATATTTTCTCAACAACCGCTTTAACCAGATACTTGAAATACGCAAAGGCAAACACACAGTAGTACAGGATCGCACCATCTACGAAGACGCCTACATTTTTGCTCCCAATCTCCACGCCATGGGTCTGATGACCACACGCGATTACGACAATTATTTTTCGCTGTTCAAGCTGATGGAAAGTCTCATCAAAGCTCCAGATCTGATCATCTACCTGCGGGCGAGCGTGCCAACGCTTGTAAAGCAGATTCAGAAAAGGGGACGTGACTATGAGAACAGCATCAGACTTGACTACCTCAAACGCCTTAACGAGCGTTACGAGGCCTGGAATACCTCGTACGAAGCGGGGAAAATACTTGTGGTGGATGTTGACGATGTGAACTTCAGTGAAAGTAAGGAGGACCTTGGAAAAGTGATCAGGATGATTGACGCGGAGCTCAATGGCCTGTTTAAATAATAAATTATAAGTGAACAAAGACGCCGAGTTTTTTGACCTGCATTTTGAAAAAAATGTAGCCAGGGTAAATTCCGAGGGACAGTTGATACTGGCCTATGACGGCGTTTTGAACCCGGAAACCATAACGCGTCTCGAAGCTGAGATCGAAAGCAAGATCATTGAAAAAAATCTGCCGAAGATCGTTATCAAAAAAGTTTTTTTTATCTGCATTGAATCATTGCAGAACATGTTTATTCACGGGCACAAAGATGCGGCAGGTGAAAAACATAATTTTTTTATTCTATACCTTACACCAGGCGCTGTTAAGATGATCAGTGCCAATCTCATTGCCAACGCAGGCATTCAGCGCCTGAAAGATCACATCGCCCGGATCAATTCTTTTGACGATCCGGTTGACCTGAAGAGTTATTATCTCGAACACCTTGAGAATAATGAAATCAGTGAGAAAGGCGGTGCCGGACTGGGTTTCATTACCATTGGCATGAAGAGCGGCAATAAATTAAAAACAGATTTTCTCGCGATCAATGAAAGCCGTTCGATGTTCATCATGGAAGTGACCATTAACCGCGAGTGAGGTCTGCGTTTCTTTTTTTGTTACCAGTACCATGCACAGCAAACACATTCTTTTTATTTCGTCCTGGTACCCGGTACCTGATAAACCAACACACGGCATCTTTAACCGTTATTTTGCCGAGGCTGCTGCGCTTTACAATAAAGTAAGCGTGCTTCACGTGTCATCCGGCACTGGTTTAAAAAATCATTTTGAAATTGAGGAAACAAATGAATCGGGGATTCACCATGTACGTGTTTTTTACAAAAAGGTCAACTCAGATTCGCTTTGGGCTGCATTTTTAAAACGCCGAAAACTTCTGAAGGCGTTTGATAAAGGCTATGCAAGGTTGCTTAAAAGTTGCGGGCGTCCCGATCTCATTCAGCTGAACGTGGCCATGCCACTGGGGATAGGGGCCCTGAGCCTCGCGCGTCAACACCGGCTGCCTTATGTGGTAAACGAAAACTGGTCGGGGTACACCAAAGAAGACGGCAATTACAAAGGATTTTTTCTGAAAATGATCACCACCCGAATTTTAAGTGGGGCCTCTTTTATCCTGCCAACAAGCAACTATCTGCGTGATGCAATGCTGAGCCATGGTTTGAAAGGAGAATACCGTGTGGTTCCGAATGTAGTGAATACAGGCGTTTTTAAGCCCATGACGCTGCCCAAGGATGAATCGTTCACCCGTTTTATTCACATCTCATCGCTTAACGACCGTGAAAAAAATGTCAGCGGTATCATGCGTGCTTTTCACCAGGCACTGCTTGAAAATAAAGACTTGGAGTTGTTCATCGTTGGGGAAGGGGTGGATGAACCTGTATACCGTAAACTGACAACTGCTTTAAAAATTGAACAGAAGGTCAGGTTTGCAGGCAGACTCATGTCTGAAGAGCTCGCCCGTCAGATCAATCTCAGCGACGCGCTGGTGATGTTCAGCAATTACGAAACGTTTTGTCTTGTCAACATCGAAGCCTTTGCCTGCGGCAAACCGGTTATCACCAGCAACGCGGGTGCGATTCCTGAATACATGCATCCTTCACGCGGCATGGTGGTGCCTGTGGGAGATGAAATAGAATTAAAAACAGCGCTGCTGGAACTGGCTGCAGAAAAACATAAATATAAAACAGAGGAGATCAGAGACTTCGCTGTTAAAAATTTCAGTTACGAAGAAGTGGGAAAACAGCTCAGCGCGATTTATAACCAGGTATTGTCTCATAAAAAATAATGCGCCGCAAGATCATATCGTCTTTTGTTACACGTGGCGCCATCGCCCTGTGTAATCTGGCCATCCTGCTGATTGTTACACGCATGCAGGGCAGCGAGGTACTCGGGAAACTGAGTTTGCTCATTGTGAACATGACGGTGATTCAGACACTGATCGATATTTATACCGGGCCGGCTTTGGTTTATTTTATTCCTGGTGCACGTCTCAGACATATTTATGGCATGGGTGTGTTGTGGATTTTATTTGGCGGAATTATACTGACGTCACTTGTGGTTTTTTTTGATGTGCGCATCCGTGATATCTGGATTCACCTGTTTGTACTCTCGGTGGTATCAACGCTCCAGGCTTTCCACAATGTGATCTTGCTGGCCCGCGAACGGATCAGGATCTATAACCTGTTGTTGTTTATGCAGCCTGCCATTTTATTGTTTGTTTTGATCGTGAACGTTTTGGTTTTAAAAAACACAGATGTTTACAGTAACATTTATGCGATGTATTGTTCCTGGTTCATTTCACTGATCTGTTCTTCTATTTTTGTCTGGCCCCTGATGAACAAAACACCGGAGGGCGCGAAACGACTCAGGTTTATGGAGATGTTCAAAAATGGATTTATAAACCAGCTGGGGAATCTGGCGCATATCCTGAGCAACCGTTTTAATTATTACATGCTCTCCACCATCGCCCTGGTAGGTGTTTACGGAGGAGCCACCTCCCTCATTGAATCCGCGCTCATCATCAGCGCGAGTATTTCTCCGCTTGTTCTCACCAGGATTGCCAACCGGAAAGGTGAAGGTGATGAGAGCAGGATGAGTTTTCTGCTCGCCAAAATTTCATTTCTTCTGAGCAGCCTGCTGGTGTTGTTGGTGGTGCTTGTGCCCGCAGAAGTATTTACGCAACTACTGGGAAAAGATTTTTCAGGAGCCCGTTCCATCATGCTGCGCCTGGCTCCGGGTGTGCTCTGCATTTCCTTTTCAAGCATCCTTTCGCATTATTTTTCGGGACTCGGCCGCCAGAAGATCCTGTTGCTCGCCAACAGTTCAGGCTTAATTGTGACACTGATATTGAGTTATCCCCTCATCAGTGTTTATGGCGTTTACGGAGCCTGTTATGCGGCATCACTGGCGTATTTTACGCAATCGGCGGTGCTCACATTTATATTTATGAAGGAAAACAGACTGTCGTTTTCAGCGCTTTTCAGTTTCAGGCGCGACCTGTCTGTGCTGGAAAAATAAAACTCAGTTGGTTTGATTTTTTTCGGTCACCAGCAGGGTCAGCTCTACGAACTGCGCCACTGATAGTTGTTCAGGACGTTTGTCCAGCAAAGGGTGACGGATCTCATTGTCGTTAAAAAGACTTCTGATAGAATTGCGGATGGTTTTCCTGCGCTGGTTAAAGGTGGTTTTCACAACCTGTTTAAACACCACTTCATCGCAGGGCAGATGTTTGACGTTATTGCGGGTTAATCTGATCACAGCGCTTTTTACTTTGGGCGGCGGATCAAACACATTTTCGTTAACGGTAAAGAGGTATTCTATATCGTAAAAGGCCTGAAGCAGAACACTTAAAATGCCATAGACCTTTGACCCGGGTTTCTCCGCAAGTCTCATGGCCACTTCTTTCTGGAACATGCCTACTACCAGGTCCACATTGTCTTTGTACTCAAGCACTTTAAACATGATCTGGCTTGAAATGTTGTAGGGAAAGTTACCGATCACATTAAATTTATTGTCTGTTAATGCTATGAGATCAGTTTCAAGAAAATCAGCGAAAAGCACTTTCTCTTTTTTGTCCGGGTATTTTTGCTGGAGATAAACAACCGATTCGTTGTCCACATCAAGTGCTTTGAAATGATCAAGGTCGTTGATGAGAAACTGCGTGAGCACACCTGTCCCCGGACCTATTTCTATCACCGGAGTTTTATTGTCTTTAGACACGAGCGCTTCCACAATGTTTTTCGCGATGCTCTCGTCTTTAAGAAAATGCTGACCGAGGTGTTTTTTTGCTCTTACCGGTCCGCTCATGCTTCTTTCTTTTGATTGCCACCCAAAGCCATCAGGTAGGTTTTGATAAGTTCATCCAGGTTCCCATTCAGCACACCTTCAGCATCTGTGATCTTGAGTTCGGTGCGGTGATCGTTCACCATTTTATAAGGATGCAGAACATAACTCCTGATCTGGGAACCCCATTCAATCTTCATTTTGCTGTCTTCCACAGCCTGTTTGCTTTCGTTGCGTTTACGCATCTCCAGCTCGTATAGTTGTGAGCGCAGCATCTGCATGGCGCGTTCACGATTACCATGCTGTGAGCGTTCTACCTGGCAAACCACCACAATGCCGCTCGGTTTATGCAGTAACTGAACTTTGGTTTCTACCTTGTTCACATTCTGTCCGCCCGCACCGCCGCTTCGCGAAGTGGAGATTTCAATATCAGCAGGTTTAATGTCTATTTCAATGGTGTCGTCAACAATCGGGTAAACGTACACCGATGCAAAACTTGTATGGCGTTTGGCGTTGGAGTCAAAAGGACTGATGCGAACCAGACGGTGCACACCGTTTTCACCTTTGAGGAAACCATAAGCCGATTCGCCTTCGATTTGTAAAGAAATAGATTTGATACCTGCCACATCACCGGGATTAAAATCCAGTTCTGTTACTTTGAAACCTTGTTTTTCGGCCCACATCAGGTACATGCGCATGAGCATACTGGCCCAGTCGCAACTTTCGGTACCACCTGCGCCTGCGTTAATCTGCAATACACAGTTCAGGCTGTCTTCCTCACCGCGCAACATGTTCTTAAACTCAACTTCCTCAAGTATTTTTAAGGTTTTGTTGAATTCAGCCTCTGTTTCGGCTTCGGTGGCATCACCACTTTTGTAAAATTCATAAAGCGTGTTCAGGTCCTCGGTCTGACTTGCGATCTTCTCGTAGGCTGCTGTCCAGCTTTTGATTTGTTTGATGTCGTTAAGGATTTTTTCCGCTTTTTTGGAGTCATTCCAGAAGGCGGGATCAAGAGTTTTCTCCTCGAGCAGCTCTAGATCGTGTTTCTTTCTATCGTAGTCAAAGAAACCCCCTCAACGCGCCACTGCGATCATTCAAGTCTTTTAATTGGTCAATTGTAAACATGGCGGCAAAGATAAGGTTTATTTGCGATCTGAACCATTCGTTGGCCAGAAACAGGTGTAGGCAATGATCATGATGAGACCGAACCAAACCAAACCCATCACCAGCGCTATATAAATGTGCATAAGAATTCCGGCGAGGAGCAAAGGTTTTTTAATGGCTTTGATCCAGATCAGGCAAGGGAAAAGCACCTGGTAAAACATGACGAGATAGTTTAAGGGCCTGTTTAACCATAAGGGCAAAGGATTGGAAGAGATCAGGGGATGCGAATAATGTTTAACGCTGCTGATCATGGTCAGCGCATCACCGGAAATCCAGTTCTGATCAGCGGTTTTGGCGATACCGGACACCAGGTATACCAGGCAGATCTGCATGATCAGTCCCCATACGGCAAGGTTATGAAAAACTACTTTCAGATCGGGGGCTGGTCTGAGCAGATCTTTTTTCGCCAGGAGAAAACAGTTAAAAAAAAGAAACTGGTTCAGCAGGTTATCGGCGCCGGTAAGAGAGGCGTAATTGTACTGATGCAGATTAAGCATCAGTAGCCAGAGGATAAAATCGCTGAGGAAATACACCCGCCATTCCAGCAACGTCAGCACACACATGGCCATTGCCGCCGCGAGCCAGGTCCAGGCCGGAATGCCAAAACTGTTGTTGAACATCAGATAAACAACGTCTTTCACGCCTGTAAAAACAGAAGCTTGCCGTGTGACGATGGCCTCGCTTCCGAACAGCAGAGGATATTGAGCCAGCCACTGGATACAACGGGCCAGTACAAAAAGATAGAGCAGTTTTTTAAATAAAACCATCCGGTTTTGCAAATGCACCGTGTTATAAAAATATGCCAGCGCCTGCTGCAATGGAAGAATAATTTAAATCTTAAATTTAGCATTAATTTATATGCTGAAATTGTTGCGCGGACCCTGGCGGATTTTTGTCTTTTGTGTCGCCATTATTTATTTGTTGGTTGAATCTGCTGGCGCGGGCGACCTGCTCATCTTTCTGTCTGCCGCGGGCCATCTGGGTACGGGCGAGAATATTTTTACGCACAGTTATTTCGGTGGATTCTATTACTATTATTCGGTTTTGTTTGCGCTGGTCTTAAAACCCTTCTGGCACCTGCCTTATTTTTTTACGAAGTTTTTATGGCTGCTGCTTAATCTCTCGGCCTATGTTCATTTGTTTTACATGCTGGCCAATTCAAAGGCTGTTGTGTCGCTGAATGACAAACACCGGAAATTTTTCCTCTGGGCTGTTTTTATCTTTTCTTTTCGTTTTCTCCACGAAAATCTGCATGCTTCGCAGATCACGATCCTGATCCTGTGGACCACTGTTTACGGATTGCTGAACATTGACCGCGGCCTGGTCTTAAAGGGCAGTTTTTTCCTCGCCTTAGGAATTAACATCAAATTGTTACCCGTGGTTTTTCTGCCGTATCTTTTATACAGGAAACAGTTTGTGGCCTTTTTTGCTGTAATTGTTATTTACGCGCTGTTGCTTTTTTTACCTTCTTTGTTTATAGGTCACAACGAAAATGTTGTTTTGTTGCAAAGCTGGCTGAGATTGATCAATCCTGCCAACACCAACCATTTGCTGGATGTTGACGAAAGGAGTTTTCACGGATTGACCACGCTGCTTTCCACCTTACTTGTAAAAAATGTACCCGATCTGCACGCGCTGGACCTCAGGCGCAACATTGCAGATATTCCGGTGCCGGTATTGGGGAATGTAATATTGGTTGTGCGCTTGCTCTTTGCCGCAATGACCCTGTATTTTTTAAAATGGCCACCATTCAATTCAGCCAGACATCAATGGCACCGCGCTCTTGAGATCAGTTACCTGCTGCTGGTGATTCCGCTTATTTTCCCGCATCAGCAGCATTACGCGTTTATGTTCATCGTTCCGGCCTATGCCTGCGCCTTGTATTATCTTTTTTTAAAGTGGAATCACCTTCAAAAATCCCGTAAAAATGTGCTGATCGTTTTTATGGCGATCATTTATCTCTGCGCTAACCTGCGCACTGTGCTCGGCGAGTTTAATCACCTCTACGAACATTATAAGATTCTCACTTACGGCGCTTTGATGTTAACGGGTCTGATGCTCTGGCTTGCGAATACCAAAAGAATGTCAGAGATTCCGGAGCAGGGTCACATGTCCTGACTGGATCATGGGCTGATTGGTAACCACATTTTTAAAACTGATGCGCCAGGCGTAAATGTCCTGTTTGCAGAATTCCCCTTTAAAATTCCCATCCCATCCCTGTTTCGGGTCATTGGTATAAAAAATCCTTTTTCCCCAGCGATCATATATTGCGAACTCGTAATTGGCCACGCCCATCACCGATGGTTTAAAAGTATCGTTGATGCCGTTGTCATCCGGTGTAAATGCATTGGGCATCCAGAACCTGTATTCGGGAAGGATCTGAACAATGTCGCTTAAGCTATCGGTGCAGCCAAAAACGTTGGTGACGTATTGTGTGATAATATAATTGCCCGGATCAAGGTACACATGCTGCGCGTTGTGGTACGAAGCGCCTGTTCCGTCTCCAAAATCGTAAAGATAATTCAGTCCATCGCCAGCCGTAGAACTCACCTGTATCAGAGGTTCAAGAATGGTGGTGACTTCGGGCGTCATTTTAAAGCCGGCTCTGGGTTTGGGATAAACGCTGATGTGATTGATGCTGGCCACATCGGGATCTTTGCACACGCCGCTGGTTGAAACAATGAGTGTGGCACCATAAGTGCCGGTGGGACTGAACAGCATTTCGGGCGATTTGAGTGTTGAGGTTTTACCGTTGCTGAA
>CAZFCR010000062.1:0-2724 GCA_964517305.1 uncultured Akkermansia sp. | reverse complement strand
GATCCATTTATAGGTCATGGGCTCTTCGGCTTCACTGCCATTGCCCATTGTAAAACGTGCGGGATCACAGAGCGAGACTGGCGGTGTGGTGATCTCTGCTCTCGGCGGTTTGATCAGCCTCACTGTATCAATGAACGAATCAATGCAGGCCAGCTGGTTCACATACAGTTTAACCGGGTGTTTCCCTGGTTCGGCAAATTGTACATTTTGCGGAGATTTATCGTTGCTGAAAGCCGGCAGTCCGTTTTCAGAAAAGTCCCAGGTATAAGTGGCTTGTGGCAGGATGCTTCCGCCAGCCGTAAGGTTATAAGCATGATTTTTAAAACAGATTTTTCCAGGCAAAGAAAATTCTGGAGCCAGTTCAGGGTAAATGTAAACTTCCTTACGGAGTGTGTCCGAGCAGGCTTTCCGGGGGTTGGCGATCAGGGTAACGAAGTATTTTCCGGTATCCTGGTAAGTGTAGGAAGGGCTCACTGCGGTGGAAGTGTCGGCCAGCGTGTTGGGATCGCCAAAATTCCAGAGATAAGTGAGTGCACCGATATTACTGGTGCTGATGTTGTTAAAATTAATGCTCATGCCCATGCATTTTTTTTCCTGTTCCGCCACACCACTTATTACCGAAACCACGCAACTTTTAATGTTGAACTGAAAGTCACGAAAGTGTGAGTTGATCATGATCCCGTTGCGGTATTCGTCTACGCGCACGCCCACCACAAATTGTCCGAGCCAGTTGGGCCTGCCTTTTAAACTACCCGAAGCCGGATCAACGGTAAGTGCCGGATTGGAGGCAAGCGGGTAGGTGCTTGAGTAGGGCGGGGAGAAAAGAACAGGAGCATACGGCGGCGGCGGTGCTTCAGTCGGGCAGTTTGGCGGCGGCGACGTACACGAGGACAATCCTGATGCCGGACTGACCATAAGACTTCCGCAACAATTGTCAAGCCCGTTGAATGGCGCGTAGAACGAATACACCAGCGAATCGCCATCCGGGTCGGTGGCAGAATGATCAAAATTAAAATTGACATTGCTGCACAAAAAAATTGGAGGGAATTTTTTGAACCTCGGTGAACTATTTTCCTGCGCTTCTTCAGGTCCTGGAATTTTTGTGAAATAAGTGGATCCTGTTTCTCCAGGCATAACAATGTTCAGAATGCTGTTGTTTCTGCAGCAACGCTGGTAAATGAGGTAATAACCGCCAGGAAGACTTTCCAGCTCCAGGGTATAGGTATAAATCCCTTCCTGAACACATACGTCGTTAGGTGCATCAATGCATGGATTGTTAATGGAGGAAGGAATCTGCGTCACAACAGGGGCACCAATATCAAATACGCCAACCTTCGCGCCGGCACCCGTTAATACAGTCAGATAGGCTTTGGTAATGAGGCCGCCTGGGCCAATGCCGTCAAACTGCGCTGTATTGGGGCCGCAGTCCCTGTAAACTTTTAAGGTAATTTTATAAAGGTTTTTCCCTGAAAGAGAATTGCCGATAAAATCATAAAGAATTTCCCCGCCTACAATGTGGGTCGCCTTTCCGATTGCAAAAAGCATGAGAAACAGAACAACAAGTATCTTCCGCTGGTTCATAGGCGACTTTAAATTACAAAAAACATACCTTCATTTTTGCATAGTTTTTGTAATTGTAAGGCTTAACTTGTTATCTGGTAAGTCCCGGCTTCCGGATTTGAATATTATTTGTATATTTTTGTAATGATGAGGACAACTTTTTTTCTGGCATTTTTGATCAGCAACCTCTGTTTGTTTGCACAGGTGCCTGTAGCCCGCGATACGATTACAGTTTTCGAAAACGGCAGGGTGCTCAAAATGCCCTGGGCCAATGGCATCAACCACGCCAATATTTCGTCGGCCGACCTGAACCAGGACGGTAAAAAAGACATTGTTGTATTTGACCGCATCAACCAGTTTGGCCGCGGCCGTTTCCGGTGTTTTATCAAAACCGGCAATGCGGGGGAGGAAAAATATGTAGCCGATCCGGACCTCAGTTATTATTTTCCTGCCGCTGTCTATTGGGCCGTGATGCTCGATTACGATGGCGACGGAAAAGAAGACATTTTTTGTTCAACAAGCGGCGGGATCCGGGTTTATAAAAATACAAGCACGGCTTTAAACTTGAACTTCACGCTTCTTAAACCTTTACTTTTTTCAGATTATAATCCTGCCGGAGCGCCTAACATCAATAACCTTTACACCAGCAGCGTTGGTTTACCTGGTATTTCGGATGTGGACAACGATGGTGATCTTGACATTCTTACCTTCTCTCCACTGGGTGTTTTTATTGAACTCCATCGCAACATGAGCGTTGAAACATATGGTCACAACGACAGCCTTATTTATGAAATGCAGACAAATTGCTGGGGCGGCATTTCGGAAAGCAGTTGCAAGGTCAACTTTGATCAGTGCAACGGAAGCAAAGCCTCCTTGCCTGCGCTTCAGCTCTCTGATAATGCGGCGCTGCACGCAGGGGCCTGTTTAACCTGTCTCGATTCTGACGGTGATACGGATAAGGATCTGGTGATAGGTGATGTGGAATGCAATACTGTTCATTATGTACACAATACAGGTGGCACCCTGCTTGCCGATTTTACTGATACAACCAAATTGTACCCAAACTTTCCGGCTAAAAACAATAACAACACATATATCAAACTGGATTATTTTCCATGTACCTATCTGGCTGATGTTGATGGAGACAGCAAACCAGACCTGCTC
>CAZFCR010000061.1:0-12189 GCA_964517305.1 uncultured Akkermansia sp. | reverse complement strand
TCCAGTCGTTGTCCTGGTTCGGCCTACAAGTTCAGGGTCCGCGAACAAAATCAGGGTGGCTGGTCTTTCAGCGGCTGGTCTTCGGTGGGTACTTTTACAACACCCGGTGTTTTTACCCAGCCTTCTGTTACGCCGGTTGCCAATCCTAATCCTGTGTGTCCGAATCAAACCGTGCAGCTGGGTGCTAACGTTATTAACGGATGCGGTAACGGCGCCTACAACTATACCTGGGCACCTGCCAACATCATCAGTAATCCCAATATTGCCAGTCCAACTGCCACTATACAGGCAGCAACAATATTTACAGTTTGGGTAAGTGGCGGACCGCTGGGTTGCTGGATCACCTCAAATACAGTTGCAGTCAACATCAATAACAGCGCACCAGTTGCGGGCCAGGCTGTTGCCACACCAACCAGTGTTTGTGCAGGTGTGAGTTCGATGATCAATCTGAATAATTCGAATGGCCTGATTCAGTGGCAGAGCGCCTCCAGCCAGAACGGGCCTTTTACCAATATACCCGGCGCCAACTCTTTATCCTATGGCACCGGCGCGCTCTTAACTACCACCTGGTTTCAGGCCGTGCTCAGTTCGTGTGTGGGTCAGACGGTTGTAGGTGCTCCGGTGGCAGTGCTTGTTAAGCCTTTGCCTACGGCGACAGTGGTGGGCGATACCACGGTATGTGAGGGATCCCAGCTTGTACTGCAGGCAAGTGGTGGCGTTCAATACCAATGGATGGGTCCTAATAATTTTCTGTCTAGTACACAATATGCCTTTGTTAACAATGTAAGTATGCCGGCTGCGGGATTCTATACCCTGCAGGTTACGGGTGCCAATGGTTGCGTGCGTGCGCGGGTGGTGAACGTTTTGGTAGAGGGACGTCCCTCGCTGACAGTGAGCGGAAGTACGGTTTGTACCACAGATACCGTACAGATGATGGCTAATTCAAACGTCAATTCTTTTTCATGGACAGGGCCCAATAATTTTACATCCAATCAGCAAAACCCTGTGATCTTTAATCCCCAGGTGAACCATTCAGGTTTTTATACCGTAACTGTTGTAGATGCTGATGGCTGTTCTAGCACGGCGGTGGCGCACGTAACTGTTATTCCTGTGGGTCAGCCAACTATTCTGGCTACACCGGCCTGCCAGGGAACCACACTCACCTTTACCGCGCAGGGAGGATCTGCTTTCTGGTGGAAAGGTCCGAATGGTTTTTTAAGCAATTCGCAGATTCCGGTTATCAATAATGTTTCTGTAGGGGCTGACGGAATGTATACGCTTACTGTGCTGATGGGACAATGTTATTCGTCGGTAACAAAATCGATTACCGTTTACCCTGTTCCGCAAGTGAATATTCTTGATCCCGGACCTTTGTGTGAAACCAAAACCGCGCTGTTGATAGCGCAAGGATCATCGAACATTATTTCATTTGACTGGACAGGTCCTTCAAATTATGCAGCCAGCGGACCTACCGTATCGATCGGAAACGCAGCAAAATCAAATTCTGGCGTTTACACAGTAGACGTTGTGGATATTCATGGTTGTGTAAACGCGGCGAGCATTGCTGTCCCTGTTCTTTCAAATCCTTTACTGGTGGCAACAGGCGCAACGGTTTGTCTTTTTGAACCGGCAGAGATCAAGGCGACAGGTGCTGATACGTATGAATGGTATGGACCAAACAGTTTCAATTCAAATTCTGATAAAGTAAAGATTGCCAAAGTGTTGAGCGCGGGTGATTATACTGTAACGGGTACAGCAGTGAACGGTTGCACCGCCGTTGCGGTTGTGAATATATTTCCGCTGACATTGCCAACGCCTTCTGTTGATCATACCAGCCTGAGAATTTGTCGTAATTCACTCGCTTCTTTTGAAGGCTTTGGTGGTGATTATTACGAATGGCGCGGACCGGGTGACTGGTATTACATTGGAAAAACGATGACGCTCAATGCCACCAGTGTGGGTCATGCCGGCACATTTACTGTTACAGTAAGAGATCTCCAGGGCTGTAAAGCCAGCACCACCAGCGAACTGATCGTGGATGAACTGCCGGAAGGAAGTCTGGTTGGCAACTTTGAAGCCTGCGTTCCTTTTTGCGGAGAGTATACTTTCGCCCCTATGAGTCCATCCATTACAACCGAATGGAAACTGAACAACAAAAATTTCAAGGCGGAAAGTTTCAGGTATTGTTTTGATACACCGGGCGAGTACATCATTAAAGGAAGTCTAAAGGATAAAAAAACCACCTGCGTTAATTCTTCAACGTATGCTGTAACCGTGTTTCCAAAACCTGTAGCCGATTTTGAATTCACACCAGAAAAACCCATCGAAGGTATGGACGAAGTAACATTCATCAATAAAACATCGGGTGAACAACAGAAAAAATGGAACTGGTACATCATGAGCAATACAGGACCAAAAAGCCAGAACGAAAACACCAGTTACGCGTTTTTAGAGCCAGGGATGTTTCCGGTGGGCATGGTGGTTCAAAATGGTTATGGCTGTAGTGACAGTGTTGTGAAATACATTGAAGTGCAGCATGATTTTAACGTATTTGTTCCCAATGTGTTTACTCCTAACGGTGATCAGCTGAACGATCTGTTTTCACCGGTTTGCAGGGGTGTAAGAGACTACCAGTTTGTGATCTACAACCGCTGGGGCGAAATTGTATTCCAGACCTCTGATCAGAAAAAAGGCTGGGATGGCAGTTTCAAGGGAGAAGCCTGTCCGAACGATAACTACACCTGGCAGCTGAGCATCTCTGGATTCAGGGGTGAGCAGAAAAGCATGAATGGTTACCTGAGTTTACAGAGGTAGGCTCGCTGACAATATTGGTTGTTGAATCCAATAAGATTTTCAGAATCGCTTCGCTGCGTGTTTCACCGCATATATCTTTTTGTTACGATTTGCGTTATTCTGGTGCAATGAGTTCATGAGGATATTTCTGATCATCTCCGCGATTTGTATTCTTTTTGGTTGTAACAGATCGAATAACAAAACCGTTTTTATTCCTGATGCTGATCTCGCGGACGATATTAATCCGCGCGACACCTGCATTAGGATATTAAACAGATACGCGAGTGAAGACACCTTTTTGTATCAAAGGTTTTATGACAAACGTACGTTTACAGATGGCAGATTTTCCTACGTCAGAACAGGTACTTTTATTTACCCGGACAGAAAAAGCGGCATACTGGTTTATGCGCCTTCTGATTCAACCGCAGGAATAGAACTGTACTCATTCGACAGGGGCGCATGGAAGTTATCAGATAGAAAAATGATACCGCATAAGGGTATGCTTTTTTTTGCAAGTTATTCTGATTATAATTTTGATGGCATTAATGACATTTATATTAATATGACTGTATCAAACGGTTTGGGTTTAACTTCAGGTCTTCTTTTTACCGTCAATGAGAAAGGTCTTCTCGTTCAGCATCCAGAGACAATGAACATCCGCGATATGGTTCCCGATAGTTCAACACAGACCATCAGCGCGCACAAAGCCCTGTATTGTCGGGACAGTAGATCGGTTTGTGACGAGGAGTATCAATGGGTAAATCAGCATCTCTTTCTTATTAGCCCGCCGTGTGTTTGCCCGGATTAATCAGCCGCCCGAGAATTCAGAATTCCTTAAAAAAACTACTCAATCACCAGCTTTTTATCGGCATAATAACCTCCCGATTCAATCCTTAACAGATAAAGCCCTGGCGAAAAGTTGCCTGTGTGGATTTCGATTGTATTCGAACTGTTTGTTGATTCATATATCAGCGCGCCGGATGCCGAATAAAGCCGGATGTTCTTTTGTGCCGGTTCGTTTTCAATTAAGAGGTGTACCGATTCTTTCGCGGGATTAGGATACATCTCAAGACTCATCTGATTTTTATAGTCGCTCAGGCCAACGCCGCCGGTCTCACATTTTACAATTTGAATTGTCACCGTGTCGGAGGCGGCTTCGCATCCAAAGTCGTTTACATATACGGCATAAGTGTAGGTGCCCACCACTGTGGTTGTCAGCACCAGGGGATTACCAGTAAAAGTACCGTTCCATAAAAAAGTAGTGTACCAGTTTTGTGTTGAGAGGGTAATGCTGCCCGCGCACATGGTGTTGGTACCTGCGGGACTGATAACGGGCTCCGGTGTGAAACAGAACCTGGCGACGAAGGCGTCGTTGGTGCCTCCCGGAAAAAACTGATGTGCGCCCGGAATGGCCATGTTGTTGCTGCTGGTGGTTTCGCCTGCCACATATAAACGCAGGCTGTTATCGCGGGTGATGCCCCTCGCCACATCGTTGCCGTCGCTTCCATAATAAGTGCCGTACAAACACTGGCCGGCGGGCGAAAACTTAGTAAAATACGAATCGTAATTGTTGCTGCTGTAAAGCGTGCTTTGATAGGCGCCTGGTGTGCTGATGGCATTGGGGCTTGTGCTCGAGCCGCAGAAAAAAAGATCTCCGTTGTGGTCGATGAGCAGGTCGTTGATGTAATCAACATCGTTTCCACCATAATAGGTGGCCCATAAACGCGTGCCTGCATTATTAAAAGCAACAAGAAAAGCGTCGTCCACACTGCCTTGCGTAGCCTGGTGTGAGCCTGGTGTGGCGATGCCGCTGTTACTTCCCGTTGTGCCACCTACAAATACGCGTCCGGTTTTATCAACTTCAATCACGGTTCCAAAGTCGTTGCCTGGTCCACCATAATAACTGGCCCAGAGCAAAGAAGTTCCCGCCGCGTTGAACTTACTTACAAAACCGTCTAAAAAACCGGCGTTGTTGAGCTGGTGGGTTCCGGGCGTACTGATGCCCGATGAACTTACTGTGCCGCCTGTGATGTAAATGTCGCCAATGCTGTCGCAGGCAATGCCATAGGCTTCGTCAAGATCCGAATCGCCGTAATAGGTGCCCCACACACGCGAGCCGAATGTGTTGATCTTGGCAATAAATACGTCGTAAGCAAAATTGTATGTAGTGCCGTAAGCCCCGGTGGTGGAGATGTTGTTCACGCTTTCGGTATGACCTGTGATGATGGCGTTGCCGTTGCGGTCAACAGTCAGCGCCTGCGCTACTTCATGTTCAGTACCACCGTAATAGGTTGCCCAGAGTCGCAAACCATTGGCGTCAAATTTGGCAAGGATGGCATCGTCGAGACCGCCACCAAAAATTAACTGGTGCGCATTAAAAGTAGCAATGTTGGAAGTACTCAGGGTGGCGCCCGCTACATAAGCATTCCCGTTTTTTTCAACATATAAAGCGTAAGCCACATCGGGTGATGCGCCGCCAAAATAGGTGCCCCAGAGGCGAATGCCGGTAGGACTGAATTTGGTGAGAAAAATATCAAAACCACCGTTCAGCACCGATTGATGGGTGCCGCTGGTGGCAATGTTATTCGTGCTGAGGGCGTAACCGGTGATATAAACATTGTCGAGAGAATCGTGCGCGGTAGCGTTGCAGTATTCTACCGAAGAACCTCCGTAAAATGTGCCCCAGATGCGATTACAGGCGGGGTCAATGACCAGTGTTTTGGTTTTATCGTAGGTGGAACTGAAACCGAGCACGTTGTTGTGAAGATCAAAAGCCACGTTCTCTTTTAGTTCGGAATTTTCCGCATAATAACTTTCGGGAATGGTTTCAGCAAAAGAACCGAGTGGTGTGCTGAGCTCAATTTTTGCCGGACCATCCTGTGTGATAGCGTCAGCCCCGGAGATAAGAAATTTCACAGCGTTGATGTCGGCACCGGGATGAAGAATGATGTTGTATTTAAATGACTCTTTGTTGTCATCTGAAATTAAAAATTCGATATCAGTGAAGGGATAAACATTTTTGTAGATTACTTTTTTGTAGGATTTTATCTGAGTGTATCCTGTTTCCCCGCTGAGAAAAAAATTGGTGTATCCTTCAAGCGGGTGCAGAGGTATTATTTCAGCGGCTCCATACATGTTTTTGAATTCGATGTCTACACGGTAGCTGTGGGTTTCAACAAGGTTTAAACCTGCAAGGCCTTCTTTTGTGCGCGGAGCCTGTTGCTGCGGAAGATTTTTGTTGCGGATGACCTCATAGGAATACCCGGTTTTTCTTAATTGCACTTTAAGGTTGGAACCGGTGTATAAAAAAAGAACATCGTTGTTGGCTGCACCATGCTGATTGCGCAACTGACCTTTATTTTCGAGAAAACCATTCTCAGCAAAAGCTGATGAGGCAAAGGCAATAAAGAATATACACAGTGTCTGAAACTTTATGAGAAGCCTTTTGGCCGGGTGTTTTGTCATCGTATGGCGTTTACTCAAATTTAAAAAATTTTTTCTTTCAGGCCGGGTAAGAGGTAAAACTTTAGATGCAAAGGGTGAACGTATACAATTATTGAGTAAGACCTTGTTGAGGATGTATAAAACTGTTTTGAAAACGGACTAATTCCTGTATATTGAGATACTCTAAACAAGACCCTGTTGCTTAAAAGAATATCGGATACCCGTGCCCGCTTAATTAAACTGTTGTTCATTACCTTATTGATGGTAATGCGCTCTCAGTCAAGCCAGGCCTGCGCGCCACTGAATACGCCTTCACTTGTTTCTCAAAGTATTGTTGGCGGAACACTGAGTCTCATTGTTTCCAACACCTCTGTGTGGCTCAATTGTCCGAATGTGATCGATGTGGAGATCGCCTGTTTCGGAGCACCTTATTCTGGTCTTCCTGCATCAACCTTCACTTCCAATCCACAGACCTTTAATTCTTCGCCTTATACTTATCCGACGCAAACCATCAACATCTCCACACTCTGTCCTGGTACAGTTTATAAGTTCAGGATGCGTGAACGCAATAACAACAGCCCAACCTCGAGTTCATGGACGGGTAATTATACTTTTACAACTTCAGGCGTTTTCCAGCAACCTACACTCATTCTTTCCGCGAACCCGAATGTGATTTGTCCGCCACAGTCGAATTCACTTCTTGCCACGGTGGCTAATTCATGCGGTACCTCGGGGTTTACTTATCAGTGGATGCCATCAACGGGATTAAACAATCCAAATATTCCTAATCCCATTGCAACGGTAACTGCACCTACTGTTTATTCTGTAGTGGTAACGGGAGGTGCAACGGGCTGCTGGACCTTAACGGGCACATTGCCGCTCAATATAGGAAGTAATCCGCCCATAGCGGGAACGGCCGCGGTTTCTCCTTCCGTCGTCTGTGTTGGTTTGCCTGTTATTCTCAGTCTGAGTAATTACACCGGCAACATACAATGGCAATCTGGTCCGAGTTCACTTGGTCCCTGGACAAATTTACCCAATGGCAACACTGCGACTTACATCACCCCTCCGCTCAACAACAGTACCTGTTTTCAGGCTTTGGTCACAAATTGCTCTGGCCTGAGCGGATCAGTTACCACCAACGTGGTGTGTGCGGCCACCAATACAGTGCCTTCTCTTGTTGCTTATACGGGATGCACCAGCACACTGTCGCAGGTTTCATTTTCCAATTTCGGCGCATCAGGCACGCCAAGTAATGTGGTGTGGTCGCCCGCGCCGATAACACTCAGTAATAACAGTACAACTGCATCCTATACAGTTACAGGGCCTGTTACCGCTACTGCTTCTTTTAATGATGGTTGTGTGGCGACGACCAGTTTAAATCTGCTCACACCCAACCTTGTATTTAATTCCAGCAATATCAGTTGTGCTACGCTTGGTTCCGCTACGGTAACACCACAGAACATGCCGGGGCCTTACACTTACACCTGGAATCCCACTTCGCAGAGCAATTCGGTGGCGCTCCAGTTGTATCCGAGTATCTATACCATCAGCGTGGGTTACAGTAACGGCAACTGCGTGTATACTGCCACAAACGTATTTACTTCGCCCCCATATTCGGGCAACATTGCCAGTTCACCCAGCGTGAGTTGTTTTGGTGCAGCTACCGGCACCGCCGCCGTAAATCCTCTTACGGGCGGATCAGGCTCAACCTGGTATAACTGGACCGATGGGGTCATGACGCAAACAACTCCAATTGCAACGGGTCTTACCGCAGGTTTGTATACAGTTACCGTGATCGATGCCATTACTTTTTGTTCGTTAACGCAGGTGTTTCTGATTACCCAGCCTCCCGGACAGAGTCTTACCGTTACGGCTCAGTCACCTTCAGCGTGTGCCGGCGGATCTATTTTATTAAACGCAAGCAGTTCCGGTGGTGGTGGCGCTCCTTACGCCTACAGCTGGAATGGCGTTCCCGGAAATAACACATACACTGCCTCTCAGAATTTTGGAGGAAATTATATTTATACGGTCACCAGTACCGACCAGAACAACTGCGCCCTTAATGGCACGGTGGCGACTTCTTTTATCAGCAACCCTGTAATTTCAGTGGCCAGTATTTCTGTCTGCCCCTTTCAGCAGGGTACGCTCACTGCGAGTGGCGCTTCCACTTACACCTGGAATAATTTTTCGCAGGGAAACAGCTTAACAGATAACCCGGGCGTTACAACAGTTTATACAGTTACCGGTTCATCATCTACCTGTAGCTCTTCTGCTACGGCCTCCATCATCATGAAGCCAATTCCCGTTCCGCAACTCACATCCAACAGTCCGGTGTGTAACGGCCGATCTCTGCAATTCGGTGCTTCAGGAGGAACAAGTTACCTGTGGAGCGGACCGTTGAATTATACATCTGCACTTTCTCTCAACGCCATTAACCCCGCGTCACCTCCCAACACAGGCGCGTATGGCGTTACGGTTACAGCAGCCAACAGTTGCACGGCTGCGGGCTCAATTTCACTCACTGTTAATCCAACACCTTTTATTACCACATCGGGAAGTACCGTTTGTGTGAATCAGAACATACAATTACTGGCCAATTCTATTCCGGGCGCTACCTTTTACTGGACCGGTCCCCAGCAATTTTCGTCGGCTCAGCAAAACCCGCAGATTTCCAATCCAAGTGTGGGCATGTCAGGTCAGTACAATGTTACAGTAACAAGTGCTCCGGGTTGCACCAATACGGGGGCGGCTGACGTGACGGTAACTCCGATGCCGACACCCATGTTTACAAGCAATAGTCCCCGTTGTGAAGGAACCACCCTTAATCTTTTTGGTTATGGTGGCGGGTCTTATCAGTGGACCGGACCAGCTAACTTCAGCAGCAATCAACCCAATCCGGTTTTAACGAATGTGAGCGCTGCTGCGGGCGGATTGTATAATTTAAATGTAACGGTTGGTCCCTGCACAGCCTTGTTCAGTCAGCAGGTAACGGTTAATCCTCTGCCATCGCCGCAGCCGATGAACACAAGCCCTGCCTGTGAAACCAAGAGTTTTGCACTGATCGCGACCAATCCTCAGAATATTTCTTCTTATATCTGGTTCGGACCTAATGCCTTTTATGCGTCAACACAATCTGTGGTGGTTTCCCCCGCACAAAAAACGCATACAGGTACTTATACACTCATTGTGACCGATCAGAACGGGTGTTCAAATTCTGCCACAACCGCCGCCCAGGTGCTTCTCAATCCTGTTCTGAGTGTTTCTACTCCTACTGTTTGCCGTTACAGCAAAGCATCCATCATAGCTTCGGGAGCCGATGGCTATGAATGGCAAGGGGCCTGGTTGCTTGTTTCCAATAGTGCCACCGCTGAAATTGCCGCGGCCAATAATTCAGGAGCCACAGTGTATACGGTTACAGGAACAGCTGTAAATGGTTGCACAAGTGTAGCAACAGCCAGCGTGTTTACCTGGGAGTTGCCCATTGCTTCGCTTTCAGTGTCGCCAGGCAATACACTTTGTTTAAATGAAACCCTCACGCTGAACGGTGAGGGCGGTGTGCTTTACGAATGGTATGGTCCCAGCGAAGTTTATTTCAGAGGACAACAAGCTTCACTGGCTTTAAGCAGTTTCGGATACGCCGGTACTTACACGCTGGCGGTAACAGATACCAGTGGTTGCCGGGGCAGCGTCAGCACAGAAATTGTCATCAATCCATTGCCACAGGGAAATCTTAAGGGCAGCAGGATGGCGGCATGCACACCGTTTTGTTCTGATTTTGGTTTTTATTCAACGGCTTCTGATGCATCGCGCATTACCAGCACTTGGCTCTTAAAACAGAAACGTTACGAGGGTGATTTTAAAGCCTGTTTTACTTTACCGGGCGATTATCCTGTGATAGGTTTTTTCACCGATACCGTAACAGGCTGCGCCAACAGCGCCACCTTTGTGATAAACGCCTATCCTGTGCCGGTGGCCGACTTCAGTTACCTGCCGCTTCAGCCTGTGGAAAACGCCGACGAGGTAAGTTTTACTGACAATTCCAGCGGCGAAGTATTAAAACCGGGCACCTGGTATTTCGGCGATAACACTGAAAAAAGTGAGGGAAGTAAAGTATGGAAATTGTACATCGAATCCGGATTTTATCCGGTTGCCCTGATCACAGAAAATAAATGGGGTTGCAGCGATACAGTTGTAAAAACTGTAAAAATTGAAGAAGATTTTAATGTTTTTGTTCCCAATGTATTTACACCTAACGGTGATATACACAATCAGGCTTTTCGCCCTGTGACCCGCGGAGTTAAACTTTACCGTTTAAGCGTGTTTAACCGCTGGGGAAACCTGGTTTTTGAATCGTTTGATCCGGAGCAGGGCTGGGACGGAACCTACAAGGGTGCTCCCTGCAAATCGGATGTCTACAGCTGGAAGATCGATATTTCCGGCCACCACGGTCAGCAGAAACAACTGGCCGGACACGTTACACTCTACCGCTAAGCTTCATAAAAGCACAGGTCTATCCGGCTAAAAATCCTATCTTTGGGCTTCTTATTTTATGAGCGTTTACGATAAATACGAAGCGGTGATCGGACTTGAGTGCCACATTCAGCTTCTGACCAAAACAAAAATGTACAGTGGAGATGTGGCCGAATACGGAGCATTGCCAAATACCAATGTGAGTGTGGTTACGCTCGGGCATCCCGGCACCCTTCCCGTTGTGAACGAAAAAGCGATTGAGTTTGCGGTGAGACTGGGAATAGCGGTTAACGCGGAGATCAGGACCGAAAATCAGTTTGCACGCAAAAATTATTTTTACGCGGATCTTCCAAAAGGATATCAGATCACACAGGATAAAACGCCTATCTGCAATGGTGGATTTATTGTTTCAAAATTAAAAGACGGCCGTGAAGTAAAAGTCAATCTCACACGCATTCACATGGAGGAGGACGCAGGAAAAAGTCTGCACGACATTGATGCTTTTGACACGCTGATCGATCTTAACCGCGCCGGCACACCTTTACTCGAAATTGTAACAGAGCCTGATCTGAGGAGTGGGGAAGAGGCGTATGCCTATCTGACCGAAGTGCGCAAACTTGTAAAATACCTCGATATCTGCGATGGTAATATGGAAGAAGGATCGCTGCGATGCGATGCCAATATTTCGGTGCGCCTCAAAGGAGCTGACGCGTATGGAAAAAAAGTGGAAGTGAAGAACATGAACTCTTTCAGAAATGTGCAGCGCGCCATTGATTACGAAATTAAAAGGCAGATCGATCTGGTTGAAGCCGGAGAACCCATTGCCGTTGAAACAAGAAGTTTTGATGCGGTGAAAGATCTCACCTTTTCGCTCCGGAGTAAAGAAAACGCCAATGATTACAGGTACTTTCCTGAGCCTGATCTGCAACCGGTATTTATTACAGCCGACTATATCAACAAAGTGAAAGAGACCTTGCCAACCTTACCGGCGGAACTTTTTAGAACCTATACGCAAAAATTTAAACTCAGCGAATACGATGCGCACCAGCTGATCGATTCAAAAGAAGTGGCCATGTACTTTAACAGGCTCGCTTCATGCACCGGCAATTATAAGAGTGCGGCCAACTGGCTCATGGGTCCTGTTAAATCGTACATCAACGAACGCGCACTTGGTTTCAGTGACTTTACACTCGCGCCTGAAAAAATAGCGGAGATCATTGAGCTGATAGATGCGGGCAAGTTGAGTAATTCTGCAGCGGCCCAGCGTTTGTTTCCGGCTTTGATAGAGGCGCCGGATCAGCGCGCAGAAAAAATCGCGGCAGATCTTGACCTTATTCAGAACAGCGACAGCGGCGCCCTGCAATCATTTGTTGATGAGGTATTAAATAGATTCCCTGATAAGGTCAAAGAATATAACAATGGTAAAACCGGACTGCTCGGGATGTTCGTGGGCGAAGTGATGAAACTCGGCGCCGACAG
>CAZFCR010000060.1:1801-12273 GCA_964517305.1 uncultured Akkermansia sp. | reverse complement strand
AAGAACCTCTTTACCTTTGCAAGGTTTTATCACCACGAAAGCTGCGGACAATGTTCGCCATGCCGCGAAGGCACAGGCTGGATGGAACGCATCCTGAAAAAATTCATGGACGGAACGGCCGTTGAAAGCGATGTTGAATTGTTGTGGGACATCCAGAGCAAGATAGAAGGCAAGACCATTTGTCCATTGGGAGAAGCGGCAGCGTGGCCGGTGGCAGCGGCGATCCGCCATTTTAAACACGAGTTTTTAGAGATCGCCCGCAACAAAAAGTTTGTAGATATTAGTCATTATAACAGGTTAAACTCAATCGTAGCTTAATGAAAGTAACCATCGACGGAATAGAGATAGATGTGCCAAAAGGCACAACCATTCTTCAGGCAGCACGCATGATTGGTCCGGAGGTAGCTCCGCCGGCCATGTGCTATTATTCCAAATTAAAAACTACAGGCGGTTATTGCCGCACCTGTATCGTTAAAGTTTCAAAGGGCAGCGATCAGAATCCGAATCCTATGCCCAAACCTGTTGCTTCGTGCAGAACAGAAGTAATGGACGGCATGGTGGTGGAGAATTTTACATCGCCCGAGATTCTTGAAGCCCGAAAAGGCGTGGTTGAATTTTTACTGATCAACCATCCGCTGGATTGCCCGGTTTGTGATCAAGCCGGAGAATGTAAACTCCAGGATCTTAGTTACGAGCACGGTTCGGCGCAAACGCGTTACGAATTCAAGCGCCGCGAGTACGATGTGATTGATATTGGTGATAAGATCAAACTGCACATGACACGCTGCATCTTATGTTACCGTTGTGTAAAGGTTGCCGAGCAGCTCACACCGGAGCGCCTCCATGGTGTTGTTCACCGTGGCGATGCCTCTGAGATCTCGACCTATATCGAGCAGGTGGTAGACAATGACTTTTCAGGTAATGTGATCGATGTTTGCCCCGTAGGCGCACTTACCGATCAGACCTTCAGGTTTAAACAACGTGTATGGTTTACCAAACCTGTAGACGCGCACCGCAATTGCGAAAAATGTTCGGGTCGTACACGTTTGTGGTTAAAAGGAGAAGAGGTTTTGCGTGTAACCGCGCGCAAAGATCAGTGGGACGAAGTAATGGATACGCCGGAAGGCAAATCAGGGTTCATTTGTAATTCATGCCGCTATGACCACAAACAAAAAAGTGATTGGGTGATCGAAGGACCTTCGCCTGTTCACAGGAGTTCGGTGATCTCGCAGAACCATTACCAGCATCTGAACGAATTAAAAGTGCAGGTCATGAAACAGCAGGAAGCCCTCGGATTTATGGACCTCAATAAAAAACCTTAAGATCGCCATGACAGAATTTATTATTTATAAGTCGATTGTATGTGTGCTGGTGTTTGCCGTTTCGCTTGGCATCGCAGCCTATTCAACCTGGTGGGAGCGCAAATTCGCGGGACTTCTCCAGGATCGCTGGGGACCAAGCCGTGCCGGAAAATGGGGTTTACTTCAGCCCTTAGCCGATGGCGGTAAAATGTTTTTTAAGGAGGAGATCATTCCGAATGTTTCGAACCGTTTCCTTTTTGTGCTTGCGCCCGGTATTTTTATTGTAACCGCTATCATGGCCGGTGTTTTGATTCCATGGGCGCCCGATGTGACTATCAATGGCACCAGTTACGCCATGCAGATCTCTGACGTGAATGTAGGCGTGATCTTTTTACTGAGTGTAACATCGGTTGGGGTATATGGCATCATGATTGGTGGCTGGGCTTCGAACAATAAATATTCGCTGCTCGGCGCTATCCGTGCTTCGGCGCAGATGATCAGTTACGAACTGGCCATGGGTATTGCCCTGATCGCGCTCATCATCACGGCCGGCGGCACTTTAAGTTTTCGTGAAATAGTTGGTCAGCAGGATGCCGGTTTCGCCAACATTGTCTGGCAACCACTCGGGTTTATTATTTTCTTTGTATGCGCACTCGCAGAAACCAACCGTGCGCCATTTGATCTTGCAGAATGTGAAACCGAACTGGTGGGCGGATACCACACTGAATATTCAGCTTTTAAACTCGGGCTTTTTCTTTTCGCGGAATACATCAACATGTTTGTATCATCTGCAGTGATGGCTGGATTTTATTTCGGAGGTTACAATTTTCCGTTCGCGCAGGAATTATACCACGCGCTCGGATTGGAGCAGGGTTCATGGATCATCTCATTGATCGGATTCGGCGCTTATTTTACAAAGACACTTATTTTTATTTCAGTGTTTATGTGGATCCGCTGGACCATCCCGAGATTCCGTTATGATCAGCTGATGAATCTGGGCTGGAAAGCGCTTCTGCCTTTGTCCCTGTTAAATCTGGCGATCACTGTTGTAGTAGAATATTTCCGGGGTAACATCCAGTTTTAAGATGAGAATATTGAACCTCATATGTAAAATGGCAGAAGGCGCGGAGATTTACGCCGTGTTGGCGCTTGCCATGATATGTTTGATTAAAAATTAGAAAATGCAGTTAACCAACAGGAGTAAAGTAGTATCGAACAAAGAGCAGAGTTTTGCCGAGAAGATCTATTTTCCGGCCATCATCAAAGGCATGGCCATTACCTTTAGCCATTTGTTCAAAAAACGTCCAACAGTGATGTACCCCGAGGTGCAACGCGATTATGCGCCGGTATACAGGGGACTGCATGTTTTAAAACGCGACGAGAATGGCGCGGAACGTTGTACATCTTGCGGGATGTGCGCAGTTGCCTGTCCGGCTGAAGCCATCACGATGGAGAGCGGCGAACGCAAGAAAGGCGAAGAACATCTTTACCGCGAAGAGAAGTACGCGAAGATGTATGAGATCAACATGCTCCGTTGTATTTTTTGCGGCCTTTGCGAAGAAGCCTGTCCAAAAGAAGCCATCTTTCTTACCGACCGGCTGGTGCCCACAGAATTTGAACGCGATGATTTTATTTATGGAAAAGACAAGCTGGTGGAGAAGATCGACAAACGCATTGATGTAAGCAAACGTCAGACGCCAGAAGTGCTTGCATTTAAAAAACTGCCGGGATTAAAACACAACCAGCTTTACGATAAAACGCAGTTAGACAAAGGAAAACACTAAGCAACAACAGGTTTATACATTTGTAAATAAAGAATATGTTAGGTTATACAATCACACAATGGACATTCGGCATACTTTCATTCATGGCAATCATGTTTGCTTTGATGGTGGTATTCAGCCGTAACCCGGTTAACTCGGTGCTTTACCTGGTTCTTACTTTTTTCTGTATCGCCGGGCATTACCTTGTGCTTAACGCGCAGTTCCTGGCGGTGGTTCACATTGCAGTTTATGCCGGTGCTATCATGGTGCTGTTCCTTTTTGTGATCATGCTCATGAATCTGAACCAGGATACAGAACCGCAGAAAACAACGCTTTCAAAACTGATCGCCGGTGTGATCGGGGGCATGTTATTACTGGTACTTGTTGGCGCGTTAAAAGGAACCGAACAAATAGGTTTAAAACAAATCGGACACAGCGATATTGGACTCGTTCGTAACCTGGGCAAGGTGTTGTTCCGCGAATTTTTATTCCCATTTGAGATAGTTTCGATCCTGCTGCTGTCGGCACTGGTAGGCGCCATCATGATCGGTAAAAAAGAAATTAAATAAGCTAAGTAAATAAGAGATGATCAACGGAATTTCAATTAACATGTACCTCATGCTCAGCACGGTGATTTTTATCATCGGCGCCATTGGCGTGATGGCAAGGCGCAACACCATTATTCTTTTTATGTGCATTGAACTGATGCTGAACGCGGTTAATCTGCTGTTGGTAGCCTTCAGTACGCTTCACCAGGATTCGAGCGGACAGGTTTTTGTATTTTTTATCATGGCAGTGGCAGCCGCTGAGGTGGCTGTAGGACTGGCCATTCTGAGTATGGTTTACCGGAACATGAAGAGCATTGATACCGACCTATTGAACAATTTAAAGAATTAAGAAAAAATATTTTATATGATCAGTTTAGCAGCACTAGTTCCTTTGTTTCCTTTGGTCGGATTTCTGATCAACGGAGTTTTCGGGAAAAAAATATCAAAAGGCCTCAGTGGCGCCATAGCTTCCATCAGCGTGCTGGCAGCGTTTATCGTTTCAGTGCTTATTTTTGTTGAACTGGGCAACTCGTCGCAGAAAGAGCATGTGATCACCGTGTTTTCATGGATCAATTCCGGCACACTGCACATTCCGTTTGAATTTCTTATTGATCCCCTCTCGGCTTTGTTCCTGCTGATCATTACGGGTATCGGGTTTCTGATCCATGTGTATT
This sequence comes from uncultured Akkermansia sp., assembly GCA_964517305.1. Lineage (GTDB taxonomy): Bacteria > Bacteroidota > Bacteroidia > B-17B0 > Aurantibacillaceae > Aurantibacillus. Next base: position 7,987 of record CAZFCR010000060.1, on the reverse strand, counting down.
CTGTTGGCTATATGCACGATGATGCAGGTTTCACTAGGTTCTTCACCTACCTTAATCTTTTTGTGTTCTTTATGTTATTGCTCGTGATGGGCAACAATTACCTGATCACGTTTGTGGGATGGGAAGGCGTTGGTTTGTGTTCTTACCTGCTCATTGGGTTCTGGTTCAAAAACAACGACTATAACAACGCCGCGAAAAAAGCTTTTATCATGAACAGGATAGGGGATCTTGGATTCCTCCTCGGCATCATTCTCATTTTTGTTACCTACGGAAGCATCACCTACACAGATGTGTTTGACAATGCGGGTACCGCCGGAACAGGCACTGTAACCGCTATTGCGCTGTTGTTGTTTATCGGGGCCATGGGTAAGTCTGCCCAGTTACCGCTCTACACCTGGTTACCCGATGCAATGGCCGGACCTACACCGGTGTCGGCCCTCATTCACGCGGCTACCATGGTGACAGCAGGTATTTTTATGGTGGTGCGCTCCAATATTTTTTATTCCATCAGCGATGTGGCCAGTGAAACGGTGGCGGTTGTTGGCGCGGTAACGGCTTTGTTTGCTGCTACCATCGGTGTTTTCCAGAACGACATCAAAAAGATCCTGGCTTATTCAACGGTTTCTCAGTTGGGTCTGATGTTTCTTGGATTGGGAGTTGGCGCGTACAGCTCAGCCGTTTTTCATGTAACCACTCACGCGTTTTTTAAAGCACTTTTGTTTCTCGGTGCCGGCTCGGTTATTCATGCCATGGGCGGAGAACAGGACATCCGCAAAATGGGTGGATTAAAAGGCAAGATCAAGATCACCTTTGTCACCATGCTGCTGGGAACCATTGCCATCAGCGGTATATTTCCGTTCAGCGGGTTTTTCAGCAAAGATGAGATCCTGGCGCACACCTACGAGAATAATAAGATCTTATGGCTGGTTGGTATGCTTGCCTCCATGCTAACGGCCTTTTATATGTTCAGACTTTTATTCCTCACTTTTTTCGGAAAGTTCAGGGGAACACACGATCAGGAACATCACCTTCACGAATCACCCGCAAGCATGACAGTTCCATTGATGGTTCTCGCGGTGTTGTCTGTGGTTGGCGGATTACTGGGTCTTCCTGAATTCTGGCACCTGCCAAACTGGATGAAAGATCACCTGGCGCCTGTATTGTACCGTCAGCAATATTCTACGCTTTCGCATAGCACGGAGTGGACATTAATGGGACTTGCCGTTGCGGGAGCACTTGCGGCCATCTGGTTTACCTACCGCCTCTACATCCGGTACAAGGTATTGCCGGCGCAAAAGGAAGAAGACCTCAAACCATGGCAGCGCGTGGTATTCAATAAATATTATGTAGATGAAATTTACGACGCGGTTATTCGCAAGCCACTTGATTTCAGCTCACGCGCCCTTTACAGGTTTTTTGACACACAATTTATTGATGGCATTGTGAATGGAACCGGTTCCGCCGTAAAAACCATTGGGGCATCGGTGCGTTACCTGCAAAACGGTAACATTGGCTTTTACCTGATGGGCATGGTACTCGGACTTGTGCTGATAATTTTATTAACCTTTATAATTAAATAGACCCGCGAATATGTTAACAGTATTATTGATCGCTTTTCCATTGCTTGCCGGGCTGCTGGTTTTTTTCCTGAGAGGAAACGCAGCGCGCAACATGGCACTGGCAGCAACACTCATTGAGTTTTTACTTTCGCTCGGAGCGCTTGCACAATACCGGCTTAATCCCGCCTCAGGTTTGCTGGCTATGGATTGCACCTGGGTGGCTTCGCTGGGCATTCATTTTTCGGTGAACATGGACGGGCTCGCTCTGCTGCTTGTGCTGCTCACTACCTTTTTATTGCCTTTGATTGTATTGAGTTCTTATAAAAACACATATGAGAACGCGCACAGTTTTTACGCGTTGATGCTCAGCATGCAGGCGGCGCTTGTTGGCGTGTTTGTGGCGCAGGATGGCTTTTTGTTTTATGTGTTCTGGGAACTCGCCCTGATCCCGATCTATTTTATCTGCCTGCTCTGGGGCGGAGAAAACCGTGGATTCATCACCTTTAAGTTTTTTGTATACACTTTATTCGGATCGCTCTTCATGCTCATCGGTCTGATCTACCTTTACAGCCATACAAATGTGGAAGGTATTAAATCATGGGCCGTGCAGGACCTTTACAATGCAGGGCGCAGTCTTACGGCTACTCAGCAGGGAGCGGTGTTCTGGCTTATTTTTATTGCCTTCGCTGTTAAGATGCCCATTTTTCCTTTTCACACCTGGCAGCCGGATACTTATGTTACAGCGCCAACACAGGGAACCATGCTGCTCTCGGGTATCATGCTCAAGATGGGAACGTTTGGGGTGATCAAATGGATCCTGCCTGTTGTGCCGCTTGGTATTGAAGAATGGGGACTTACAGCCATCACACTGTCGGTAATAGGAATTGTTTACGCTTCCTGCATTGCCATTGCACAGCAGGATTTTAAACGTATGATCGCGTATTCTTCGATTGCGCACGTAGGGTTGATCGCTGCGGGTATTCTTTCATCTACACAACAGGGTGTTCAGGGTGCCATCATGCAGATGCTTGCGCACGGAGTGAATGTGGTTGGCCTCTTTTTTATCGCTGATATTCTTCTTCGTCACACGGGTACAAGAGACATGACCCAGTTAGGCGGCATTCGCAACATGAACGGAAATTTTGCATTGCTGTTCCTCATCATTCTCCTCGGTTCTGTGGCGCTGCCACTCACCAACGGGTTTGTCGGAGAGTTTCTGCTCATTAACGGTCTTTACCAGTACAGCAGTATTCTCGCGGCTTTCGCAGGTTTAACGATCATCCTGGGGGCTGTTTATATGCTGCGCGCCTATCAATGCATCATGCTTGGCGAAAGAAAAGATTCCAACATTGCTTTTGGCTCACTGGCCGGAACCGATAAACTGGTGCTGATTGTAGTTTGCATAGTAGTTATTGTTTTTGGTGTATACCCAAAACCACTTAACGATATAGCGGAAGCGGCAACACGCGAAATTTTATTAAACCTCAGATAGTACAGAATTTATAAAGTATGAAAGGATTATTGATCATAAGCGGACTGGGTATAATTGCCATGCTGGCAGAGATATTCAAGTTCAAAAAATTATTGCTTCCCATCGTATTGCTGGGTCTGGTTGCAGCTTACGCCCTCAATTTCATGGAGTGGCAGAACGGCATGAGCATTGTTTATTTCGACAACATGATCGGATTCGACAAACCGGCCATCGCTTTTTCAGGCATCATCATTGCCACTGCTTTCCTGTGGTTCATCCTTGCCAACGATTATTTTGAAGAGGAATCGAACCTCGTTGAACATTTTGCGCTTGTTTTATTTATGCTTACAGGCGCGCTGATGTTAACGGCCTTTAAGAACATGACTACGCTTTTCCTGGGCATAGAGATCATGAGCATTCCACTCTATGTTCTGGCGGCAAGTAAAAAGAAAGATCTGCGCAGCAACGAAGCAGGATTCAAATACCTGATCATGGGTTCATTCGCCAGCGCGATCCTGCTTTTTGGTATTGCCCTCATTTACGGGGCCAGCGGATCCTTTGACCTCGCTGAGATCCAGTCCTACATAACAGGCCAGGGAACAGAACTACCACTTTTCTTTTATGCCGGTGTTGTGATGATGCTGGTGGCCATGTGTTTTAAAATCTCAGCTGCGCCTTTTCATTTCTGGGCACCCGATGTGTACGAAGGTTCACCAACTCTTATCACGGCGTTGATGAGCACCGTTGTAAAAACGGCCGCGTTTGCAGCTATCCTGCGTTTATTTATGATTGGTTTCGCCGATGTAAGTGCCATCTGGGAAGGCATGCTGGCCGTGGTGATTGCGTTGTCGCTTATTATCGCCAACTTTTCGGCGGCCATGCAACAAAGCGTTAAACGGATGCTCGCGTATTCAAGTATCAGTCATGCTGCGTTCATGCTGATGGTGGTACTTGCCAATGTCAGGAGCAACATGAGTCTTGACGCCATGATCTATTATTCGCTGGCTTATTCGATAGGAAGCATCGCCGCTTTTGGCGTACTGTACAACGTATCGCGTAACGGAAACGAGAACATCGACGCTTTTAACGGACTCGGGAAACGCAATCCGGGATTGGCGCTGTGTATGACCATTGCCATGTTATCACTGGCGGGGATTCCTGTAACCGCGGGGTTTTTCGCGAAGTACTTTGTGTTCAGCACCATGATCGGCACTTCCTATAAATGGCTGTTGATTTTAGGCGTTATCACTTCTGCAGTGGGCGCATATTATTACCTGAAGGTGATCATCGCCATGTATTTCAGAAAGCCTGATACTGAAGCAAAACATCCGGTTGAGGGATCGAATACCTTTATCATCGTGCTCGCTTCGGTGTTAACGATCGTGATAGGCGTGGTGCCAGGCTTTATTGCAGAAATGTTCAGGTTTTAATGCGCCTGAACAGGAAACAGATCATTGTTACCGGTTACGTTTTCCATTTAATTGCCGCTATTTTTTCGCTGGGATACCATCATTGTGATGAGTTGTTCCAGATCTATGAGTTCGCAGGATTTAAATCCGGTGTTAATTCAGCTTCAGAAATGCCCTGGGAGTTCCATGAGCGGATGCGTTCGGGCCTGCAGCCTTTTATCGTCTTTTGCGTGAACGCTGTCTTTCACAGCGCACACATCGTTAATCCTTTTTATGTTGCCCTTGTCATCCGCCTGTTCCAGTCCAGCCTGAGTTTCCTCGCCGTTTGTCTTTTTATGCGCCTGTTTGAAACAGAGATCCGCGAAGAAAAACACCGCAACTGGTTCTGGTTTCTGGGATTGCTCACCTGGTGCATGCCTTATTTCCACGCGCGTTTTTCATCAGAGAATTTTTCTGCAACTTTATTTTTGTTTGGTCTGTTTTTACTGCTGCGACCATTAAAAAACAATTTGCCGGGGTTATTTTTTGGTGGTGTGTTGCTGGGACTGGCGTTTATCAGTCGCTTCCAGGCAGGATTTATGATCGCTGGATTAATGGGCTGGTGTTTTTACACAAAACGTTTTCGCTCTAATGAGATCCTGACCCTTATTGCCGGAGGAACTGCCGCTCTGGGCCTCGGTTCTTTACTGGATCGTTGGCTTTACGGTGTGTGGACCTGCTCCTGGTGGAATTATCTTGATCTTAATCTTTTTCAGGACCGCGCAAGTGCTTTCGGCCGCGAGCCCTGGTATTATTATCTTGCGGAAGCCACACTGCAAATGATTCCGCCTTTCAGTGTGCTTGTAATCATCGCGCTGTTTGTTTTCTGGATCAAAAAAAGAACGCATGTGATCACCTGGATCACAGTACCTTTTATTGTCCTTCACGTTTTTGTGGCACACAAGGAATTGCGCTTTCTTTTTCCGGTGCTCAGTTTTTTGCCGTTTGTGGTAATGCACCTGGTACAGGACATCCGCGCCAGCGAAGAAAACAGGCCGCGCTGGCAAAAATTATTCATCGGTTTTTTTCTCTTTGTAAACACGGTGTTACTGTTGGTGGTGTCATTTAAACCCGCTGATAACATTAGTCACATGCTGAAAAAGGTTTATGACTTAACGGCCACTGAAGCAGCAGTCATGTATTTTGAGCAGGCAGATCCTTACGATAAAGCCGCTGCACTGCATTTTTTCCATAACCCGGGACTTGTGACAAGACATATCTCAGATACAGCGCAGGTAAAACCCGATGTGCGTTCGTTTTATTTTTCAGAACGATACGGTGAGGGCCCGGTTATTTTTAAGAACGGAAAAGTGTTCACGCGGGTGTACACTAATTTTCCGTCCTGGTTCAGTTACATCAATGTCAATAACTGGTTGAGCAGGGCTTATTCGTTTTCTGTTTACCGCGAGAATAAAAGCGGATCTAATTTGTAGAGTGGTTATAGGCCTCTCCCAGCAAGGACTCCATGCCTTGTTTTAAAACATTGATCCTGCCTGAGCCAACACCGACAAAGATGGTATTGGAAAGTCGCTGTGGTTTTTTGTTGATGCCAAAGTCCCTGGGAACAATAGAGAGATTAAAGTTTACCTTGTAAGCTGCGTAACGGTCGGCATCGGTGGTGTTGTTGAGCATGTCGGCTTCGGCCCTGAATACGGTAATTTCAATGGTCTGGTTGTGCCATACATTGTTCAGGAAAGCCTGACCCACC
>CAZFCR010000060.1:0-1791 GCA_964517305.1 uncultured Akkermansia sp. | reverse complement strand
AGCCTGAAAGTTTTGCGGTTGTAGGTGCTTAAAGTAGGCAGCTGATCCGGCGGAAGCGAAGCCTTAAAATAATAATAAGTGTCAGTGAGATCGTTCAGCCAGAAATCTACCGAATCGACGCCGGTTTTCAGCCGGTTAAAATCGATCTTGATATAGAACTGGCCACGCGCTTCGTCGTAAAAAAGAAATGAAGAACTGTTGATGGAAGAACACTCGATGTCGTTGATGCAGGTGCGCACATAAGTATCTGAAGGCGTAACATCCTGAGCGTGTAACAAGCCATTCAGGCAGATATAAATGAGCAGGATAATTTTTTTCATACTACTAAAATAACACAGGATACTTCCTGCGCCGCTGTTAATAGCTGAAGCCGTTTTTATGATCGCCGAAAGGCCATCCTTGTTTCGCGGTTAAAGTCTCCTGAACAGATCTTTAATGTAATCCATCGTGGCAATTTCCCTGTAGTTGTCGCCAAAGGCATGGTTCCACATAAACGGTAGATTGTAACTCACAGTTGCCATTTTGGTGAGTGTTTCCTCGTTCCAGTCTTTGCTCAGATTTTGTGGCAACTGGATGCCGTGTTTTTTGATCATCTGTTTAAACTCGCCCACACCTTCAGGATAAATATCTTCAAGGTGCTGAAAAATTACACAGTTGGCAAAACAATGCCGGGTGCCTTGAATTTTTGACAAACCATAACTCAAAGCATGACAAACGCCTACTTCACTGTACGTAAGACTTAAACCGCCCATCAGTGACGCCACCATCAGTTTATCATCGTTATCAGCGCTTCTTCCGGCCTTTTCGCCAAGATAAACTTCACGGCAGAGGTGCAATGCCTGATCTCCATAAGCGAGACTGAAGGCGTTGTTCCGGATGCCATTGTGAGATTCGATGCAGTGAATGTAAGTATCCATGCCTGTGTAAAACCACCAGTCGGTTGGTACACTTGCAATCAGTTCGGGATCGAGAATTACCTGGTTAAAAACGGTCCAGTCGCATTTAAGTCCCAGTTTTTTTTCCGGGCCGGTGAGCACCGCTGTCATAGATACTTCTGCTCCGGTGCCGCTGATGGTGGGCACGCCAAGGTGATACACGCCTGGTTTTTTAACGAGATTCAATCCCTGGTAAAGCGTTGAAGATCCTTCGTTGGTGAGCATAAGCGAAAGGGCTTTGGCAATGTCCATGATGCTGCCACCACCAATGCCAATAACACCGCTGGGCAATCCTTTTTTATTCAGGATCTCGTCGCGAAGCTGATCCACCTGTTCTGTTGTCGGTTCCTGGGGATCTACATCAATAAAATAAACAAGATCTTCCGCTTTGTTGTGCAGTTGGTTGCCAAGGTCTTTGCCTTTAAAATACTGATCCACCAGAAAAACAAAATAACCTTTGTTCTCTTTTCTTACCGGTTCAATGGTTTCAGCAAGTTGCGCAAAAGCACCGCGACCATAGGTGACCTTATCAATGTTCTTAAAATTTTTGTGTGTCATATATGAGAAGACGCCTCTAAGATCAGAGGCGAATTAATTTATTTAGAAGCATATAACTCTCCGGCTTTTTTCCAGTTCACCACATTCCACCAGCCGCTGATGTAATCGGCGCGTTTGTTCTGGTATTTGAGGTAATAGGCGTGTTCCCACACATCGAGGCAGAGCACCGGTGTGCCCTGTTTTGCTGCCACTTTCATGAGCGGGTTATCCTGGTTAGCGGTAGTGGTAATGCTGAGCTGGTTGTTTTCATCCAATATGAGCCAGCACCAGCCACTGCCAAAAATTTTGGAGGCTTTGT
>CAZFCR010000059.1:0-12316 GCA_964517305.1 uncultured Akkermansia sp. | reverse complement strand
GGCGCCGATCCGCTGGTCTCATACTGGCTTGAGCCGGGAAATAAAAAGGAAGGATATTGCAGGGAATAGGAGATGATCTGCGCATCGTGCCCCTCTTTGTTTAATTCCGCGCAAAGGTTTTCGTTGAACTGGGCCGGCCCGCCACGCAATGGATAGGCGGGGCCCACAATAAATATTTTAAGTTTCTCCTTGTTTTGCACCGCGTAAAAATAGTCAGTTATTCTTAATACTTTTAGGAACTCTGCACAAATAAATATGGAAGATTTTAAACCAGTGAGTTATTCACAAACAACAGTCAGCGAGCTGATGATTCCCGCGTACGCCAATTTTGGCGGCAAGATCCACGGTGGTATTTTATTATCGCTGATGGATAAGGTGGCTTATGCCTGTGCTTCAAAACACGCCGGCAATTATTGCGTCACGGTATCGGTCGACAATGTGGAGTTTCTGGAGCCTGTTGAAGTAGGGGAGATGGTAACCATGTACGCGCGTGTTAATTATGTAGGCACAACGTCGATGGTGATTGGCATCAAGGTGATAGCTGAAAATTTTAAAGCAGGCACCGTTAAACACACCAATACTTCTTATTTTACAATGGTGGCCAAAGACAATGGTAAACCAACTGCCGTCCCGGGTTTGATCCTGGAGTCGAAGGTGGATCTGAAACGTTTTCTCACCGCTAAAAAAAGAAAAGAACTGAAGAACAATTATAAAAAGGAACTTCAGAACGCGAAAGTCACTTTACTGAAAGAAGAAGAAAGCGCCCTGGTAAAGGATGAAAGGTGCAGACTGGCGTTCTAATCCGCTACACGGAATGCTGCATTTCTTAAGTCCGGTTCGCTTCAGGACATGTAACATAAAAAGTCATGGACGATGGATGCAGTGGTTTAGCATTTCGGATTCCTCAAAAGGCCAACCCGCAACCCTGCCAGATCCCTGCGCACGGGCTAACGAAGACTTGGCAGGGTTTGCTGCGCGTGACCTCACACGATGCCTTCGCGATGTTTAGCATTCCGTAATTACATTAACCATCTCTCCTCGTACATTACGAGGCTCCCTGCCAGATTCCTGCGCACGAGTTGATGAAAACCTGGCAGGTTTTGCTGTGCGCGGGTAGATGAACCCTGAAAAGTAAAAGTTTATTTATCGTACAATTTTGAGATCAGCGAAGGCAATTGCCTGCTTGCAAAAAGTTCACGCATTTTTTCGCGTGCATCGGAAGCGGGGGTTCCAAAAAAAGTTTTACCGGCAGGAACGTTTTCACCGAGTCCGCTCTGGGCTAATATGGTTGCGCCATCACCAATACTGATGCCGCTGCTGATGCCTACCTGTCCCCAAACCGTTACTTTGCTGCCAATGGTACAGGCGCCGGCAATGCCTGTCTGCGCTGCAAAAAGACACATTTCCCCGATCAGTACGTCATGACCAACATGCACCTGGTTATCAAGAATGCTGCCTCGACCAATGCGCGTGATGGCCGAAACGCCTTTGTCTATTGTGCAATTGGACCCGATCACTACATTGTCTTCAATGATCACGGTTCCACAGGTATAAAGGGGCTCAAATGTTTTTTCTCTTTTCTTAAAATAAAACGCGTCGCTGCCAACTGTTGTGTTGGCGTGAATTACCACGTTATTGCCAATGCTGCAGCCATCGTAGATCACCACGTTGGGATGGATTACACAGTTATCGCCAATCGTTACATCGTTCCCTACAAAACAACCCGGCATCACCACTGTGTTTTTTCCAATGGTGGCGCTTGCACTGACGTGCTGGTTTGAGAAACGTTTGGGTGAAAAATGTTGTGTCAGCTGGTTAAAAGCCGTAAAAGGTTCGTGATGGATGATGAGCGCTTTGCCTTCAGGACAGTCGACCTCTTTGTTGATGATGATGGTGCTGGCCGCGCTGTTTAAGGCTTTGTCGTAATATTTTGGATGATCAACAAACAGGCAATCGCCTTTTTCAACGCGGTGAATTTCGTTAAAACCTGTAACCTCGTGCCGTGGATCGCCAATTATTTTTGCCTGTATCAGCGCCGCGATCTCGCTGAGCGGGGTGGGTTGAATCTTCATTTTAAATCTGCTTTTGTTACAGGTGCGCCTCGTCGTCGAAATTGCTGTTGTTTTCTTTTGATCCGATGTAACCGAGACGTTTACCTGTCCGCAAGGCGCTGCTGCTTGATTTTTCCTGCATCTCGCCAACGGTCACCTGACGCACACTGTCGTAGGGCGGTGTAAACAAATCGAAGCTGATGGAATAAATGATGAGCTCGCTGATGATGTCTGTCATCTGATCGCGATCAATCGGTAACTGACTGAAGTTGGCATATTTATATCCGATCTGCGTTCTGGTTTCAACAAAGAATTTTTTTTCACGGTTTATAAAGATGCGTGCAATGAGGTACCCCAGATCGTTCACGCGGTTGTATTTGTATGAGTCGGCAAGAAAATTATAAACGCTGATGATGCCGCAATATGAATTCAGTTCATTGGACTTGATGTATCCCGTTTTAAACATCGGATGCGAGCGGTCGAATTCAAAAACATTGGAGTGCATCTGGAAATCAAGGATGTCTCCGGCCAGTTTTAACTGAACCGATTGCAAGCTCATTTCCTTAAAATAGATGTTTACACGTTTGTCAATCTGAAGAATGGCATCAGAAAGTTCTTCCGCTTTTTCTTTCAGCACTTCTTTCAGTTCATTAAAAACAGCAATGGTGTTGGAGTAAACATCCTGTTTCATCACTGATTTTTCGCTCAATAATCTGAGGATGACCTGTTTTTGATTTTGTTCGTGTTCACTCATACATTTGATTTTTAATAAGCCCTCGCAAACAGCACGCGCTGGTTACTTGGTTTGCCGCTGTAAATACAAACACCGTTTTCCTGCGGATTGTTTAAAGGAATACAACGGATGGTAGCCTTGGTTTCTTCTTTTATTTTTTCTTCTGTTTCGGGTGTGCCGTCCCAGTGTGCCAGAATAAAGCCCGGTTTTTCATCGAGCGTCTTTTTAAAATCAGCATACGAATCAACACGGTAAGTCATCGATTCAGTGCGTTGTCTGGCTTTTTCAAGAAGGTTGGTCTGTATCTGGTCGAGTAACGTCACGATGTGTGTTGCGGCATCTTCCACTTTGATCGTTTCTTTGCTGAGCGTGTCGCGGCGGGCCACTTCGATGGTGCCGTTGCCCAGGTCGCGTTCGCCAATGGCAATGCGCACAGGAATGCCCTTTAATTCATAGTCAGCAAATTTCCAGCCCGGACGCTGTGAATCGCGGGCATCGTATTTTACAGTAACACCGGCCGCACGCAGGTTTTTCATGATGTCTTCGGCGGCTGCAGTGACTTTTGCAAGTCCTTCATCGCCTTTATAAATTGGAACAATTACCACCTGATAAGGTGCCAGTTTTGGCGGGATCACAAGGCCGTTGTTATCACTGTGGCTCATTATGAGCGCGCCCATCAGACGTGTACTCACACCCCAACTGGTAGCCCAGACGTAATCCAGTTTTCCGTCCTTGCCGGCAAATTTTACATCAAATGCTTTTGCAAAATTTTGTCCCAGAAAATGAGATGTGCCGGCCTGAAGGGCTTTTCCATCCTGCATGAGGGCTTCAATACAATAAGTATCGTCAGCGCCCGCAAAACGTTCGTTGGGAGTTTTAACGCCTTTGATCACCGGCACGGCCATCCAGTTCTCCGCAAAATCCGCGTAAACATCCAGCATTTTTTTGGTCTCTTCAATGGCTTCTTCCTTTGTGGCGTGGGCCGTGTGGCCTTCCTGCCAGAGGAATTCAGCCGTGCGCAGAAATAAACGTGTGCGCATTTCCCAGCGCACCACATTGGCCCACTGGTTCACGAGGATAGGCAGGTCGCGGTAGCTCTGGATCCAGCCTTTGTAGGTGTTCCAGATAATGGCTTCACTGGTGGGACGTACCACGAGTTCTTCTTCCAGTTTAGCGTCTGGATCTACCATCAGCTTGCCGGGTTCATCTGGATTGGTTTTTAAACGGTAATGAGTTACCACCGCGCATTCCTTGGCGAAACCCTCGGCGTTTTTTTCTTCCGCTTCAAATAAACTTTTTGGAATAAAGAGCGGGAAATAAGCATTAACGTGACCGGTATCCTTAAACATTTTATCAAGGGCCTGCTGCATTTTTTCCCAGATGGCATAACCGTGGGGTTTAATTACCATGCACCCTCTTACCGCGCTGTGGTCTGCCAGGTCGGCCTCCACCACAATATCATTGTACCATTTGCTGTAATCCTGCTCCCTCGAGGTGATGACTTTGCTCATAATTTCTGTTAAATATAAAAAACTAAATTGCTCTAAATCGTTTTAAAAATAGTGGCTTCCTAAATAATCTAAAATTCAGTGAAACGAATTTTCAATTTTGTAAATTTACTTAAAATCTCCCCCTTATTTTATTATTTAAACAGAGATTTATGATGAAACAACTGATCATGATACCCGTTTTTGCAGCCTTGCTTTTAAGCAGCTGCACCAGCACAGACAGGACCATGTCTACCGACGATGTGTATGTCAACCCTGCTGAAGAGCGGGAAGCAGCGCGTCTGGCTGCCGAAGACAAAGCGCGCCGTCAGGCTGAGTGGAAAAAACAGAACGAGGAGGAAGAGCGTCAGCTGCGTGAAGAACAGGCGGAGCGCAGACGCCAGGAAGAAAACAATCCTTATTACAAAGATCCTTCTTACGAAAGCGACGATTATTATGACTACGCTTATGCGGCGAGGATCAACCGTTTCCATAATCCGGTTTACGGCGCGGGTTTTTATGACCCGTATTATACCAATATGTATACCTACAATCAGAATCCTGCTTTCTGGGGCACCAGCATTTATTCTTTTAACCTGGGCATGCCATCGGCACAGTTTGGTTATTATAGCATGGGTGTGAGCACCGGCTGGGGATACGGTGGTGGCTGGGGTTACGGCGGCGGCTGGAACAACTGTTACAATGGCTGGTACAGCAGCCCGTTCTGCAACTACGGCGGGTTCAACAATGGCTGGGGTTACGGAGGGTTTAACAGCTGGTCGTATATGAATGGCTACAACAACGGTTATTACAACGGATTTTACAATGGATATTTTAACGGGGCCAACAATGGCTGGGGTTATTACAATGTGATGGATCCCAACAGTGGTTATGGCCAGGTGTCATACGGTCCGCGTGGCAGCACAGGGGGCAGCAACACAGATCGCCGTGGATCGGCTGGTGCCGGCATGGAAGAAAGCGGAAGAAGACAATACATACAGAATGCGGCCGCGCAGCAGGAAAAACAACCCCGTTTCAGCGCGCCACCATCGGGCGAACGCCGCAGCAACAGTTCAGGGCGCATCATGAACAGTCCGGGAAACAGGTCAGAAAACAATCCACGCGACAACGAACGCCGTGCAGCAGAACCCGCAGTGCAGCCTAACAGGGGAGCAGGTCGCAGAAGCGATGGCGGTGGCCGCATCCAGGAGCGCCGCGAAGCGCCACAACGCGAATCTTCACAGGAACAACAGAAAATACAGCCAAGAAACAATGAATGGAGTCCGGCTCCTTCGCGCCAGGGTGGCGGCGGCAACAGCGGCGGAAGCAGTCCGCGCGGTGGAAGTGGTGGTAACAGCAGACCAAGACGTTAATTTTTTCTTTATGAACAGATTCATTTTACTGATGTCCTGTGTGATGACGGGGACTTTTTTGCTGGCACAAAACGATCTCGACGCGCTGCGTTATTCCCGTGGTGGTATAGGTGGAACCTCGCGTTTCGTGGCCATGGGTGGCGCTTTTGGCGCGGTGGGAGCCGACCTCAGCGCAGCGGCTTATAATCCGGCAGGACTCGGTGTTTTCAGAAAAGGCGAGGTGAGTTTCAGCGGTGGCATCCGTCTTACGGGTAACGAAGCCACCATTCACAACCGGAAAACAAGTGTGCCCGATGCCCGTTTTGTATTCAATAATTTCGGTTTCTCAATGGCTTTTAAACCTGCACGCGATCCTGACAGCCGCCATGTGATCGCTTTTTCCAATACCCAGGTTTTTAATTTTTTTAATTCCACACGCATGAGCGGCTATACCAACTCCAGTTCTATCGCGAAGGATATGCTCACGCTGGCCAATGAACAGGGTCATCCCAACGACCTCAATTATAATTACGAAGGATTGGGCTTCGAGACTTTTTTACTTGATACCGTGGACAACCGTTTTATTTCATTACTCGACACCAAACGATCTGTGAGCCAAACCCGCGATCTCGTGACAACGGGACGTATGAACGATCAGAATTTTTCATACGCTTATTCACACAAAGACAAATTTTATTTTGGCGGTAGTCTTGGCATTCCGCGCATTACTTATGAGTCAACCACCACGCATTATGAAGTAGATGATAAGGACAGCATGCAGATCAATTTTTCGCAGGGTAGTTATACGCATACCTATAAAGACTCCATGCCTTATCTCAACAGTTATTACAGCAGTCTCGGAGGTTTTAACTCGCTTACTTATACTGAATATTTTAAAACCACAGGCACGGGATTTAACGTTAAACTCGGAGGTATTATGCGGGTAAACGATCTGGTAAGAGTTGGTCTGTATTATCATACACCTACAGTTTACCGGCTTGCAGATGTTTATTACAACGAACTGTCAGTCACTTTCGATCAGAACAAATCCACGGCAGAAACTTCAGCCAATCCGGTTGAAGGGGTAGGCGAGTTCAATTACCGGGTGATCACCCCCGGTCGCGCCGGTGCCAACGTGGCCGTGGTGCTCGCTAAAAAAGCGGTGATCGCGCTCGACTACGAAATGGTGAATTACAGCCGTGCGCAACTGGGCAGCACCAACATTTCAGATTTTGCCGCGGTGAACAACCTCATCAAATCAAAATACACCAGTGGTCACAACATGCGGCTGGGCGCCGAATACAATTTCCAGCCGCTGATGGTAAGGGCAGGTTATGCCATGTATGGCAGCCCTTTTGGTGATGTATTTTCAGGGGAATTTGTCCGGCATTCCATCAGTGCAGGTCTGGGTTTCAGAACGGGCCGCAGTTTTTACATGGACATGGCCTGGGTAAGTTTTATCAGCGAAGAAAATTATTATCCTTTCACCACCCTGAATACCCGGGCGAGCCTCAATTACAGCAATACGATGATCTCGCTGACCGGCGGTTTTAAATTTTAAAGATTTAGGCATCGTTCCCTGTTTTCCCGACTTAATTTTCTAAATTTAGCACCTTATTCAAAGGGTATATGAGCTTAAAAATTTTAGCCAACGACGGAATTGACGCGGTTGGAAAACAGATGCTTGAAAAAGCGGGTTTCACAGTAATTACAGATAAAGTTGCACAGGATCAGCTGGCAAAAGAAATCAACGACAAAGGTTACGCTGCTCTTACCGTTCGCAGCGCTACCAAAGTGCGTAAGGATGTAATTGATGCCTGCGCGGGATTAAAGGTAATTGGCCGCGGTGGCGTTGGCATGGATAATATTGATGTGGAATACGCCCGGTCAAAAGGCATTAACGTGATCAATACGCCCGCCGCTTCAAGCAATTCGGTTGCCGAACTGGTGTTTGCCCACGCCTTTAACGCGGTTCGGTTTTTATACGACAGCAACCGCAACATGCCGGCAACAGGCATGGAAAAATTTGAGGACCTCAAGAAAAAATACGCCAAAGGCGCTGAACTTCGTGGCAAAACTTTTGGAATCATCGGTTTTGGCCGCATCGGTCAGAACGTGGCAAAGATGGCGCTTGGCCTTGGCATGAAAGTGCTGGCTTACGATCCTTTCGTGAACGAAGCTGTCATCACTGTTGAGATAGCGGGTGCAGATAAACATCCCGAAATAAAAATAAAGACGGTTTCTCTGGAACAGGTCATCTCCGGTTCAGATCTGATTACTTTTCACGTGCCGGGCGGACAACTTGTTGGCGCAAAGGAATTCAGTAATATGAAAGACGGCGTGGTGCTGATCAACACAGCGCGTGGCGGGGTCATCAACGAATCTGAACTGGTGGAAGCTTTAAACTCCGGCAAAATAGGTCACGCCTGTCTCGATGTTTTTGAGAACGAACCAAAACCAAAAGCGGAACTTCTGTCGCATCCGAAAATTTCTTTAACGCCTCACATTGGCGCGGCTACCAACGAAGCCCAGGAACGGATAGGTGTAGAGCTGGCAGAGAAACTGATAGCGGCGCTTTCTTAATTGTACTCAGGTTTTTTTACAATCAACTTATCCGCCAATGGCAACAGTTCTTCCGTTTAAAGCAATAAGACCCGCGAGCGACAAAGTGCACCTCGTGGCTTCGCGCAGCGTGGATGGTTACCATCCCTCCGAATTGAAAGATAAATTATCGGGCAATCCCTATACTTTTCTCCATGTGATCAATCCCGATTTTGAAGACGGTAAACGTACGCGTCCCGGTTCAAAGGAGCGTCTGGCCAAAGTAAAACGCAGGTTCAAATCATTTGTAAAGGAGAAAGTATTTGGCCGCGATGAAAAACCGGCTTATTACATCTACCGGCAGATTAAAGAAGATCACGAATACCTCGGCATCATTGCCTGTACCAGCATCGATGATTATATGAATGGTGTGATCAAGGTTCACGAACAAACCATCACGCAACGCGAAGAAAAATTAAAAGAATACCTCGAAGTCTGTGAGTTCAACGCAGAGCCCGTTCTTTTTTCTTACCCCAACGATGCGGTGCTCGATGAACTTATCGGCAGCGTTTCGCAAACCCGTGCCGATTACGATTTCACAACAACCGATAAAGTGCGTCATACACTCTGGATCGTGAACGACAGCAAAAAAGTGGCACAGATCTCAGAACGTTTTGCGGCCATTCCGGCCATTTATATTGCCGACGGGCACCACCGTTCCGCTTCTTCGGCGCTCCTTGGGAACATCCGGCGCAAACAGCGCAAAGACTTTACAGGAAAGGAAGCTTTTAATTATTATCTCGGCGTTTTTTTCGCGCAAACGCAATTAAAGATTTACGATTATAACCGCATTGTTAAAGATCTGAATGGTCTTGGTCCTGAAGATCTGCTGGATCAGCTCAAAAATAAATTTGATGTGAAGGAAGTGGCGCAGGAAATTTTTAAACCGGCGCGCAAACACGAGATCAGCATGTACATTGCCGGAAAATGGTACAGCCTCACCGCGCGAGAAGGCACTTACAATAGTAACGATCCTGTTGGCAGTCTCGACGCTTCCATTTTAACCGAACATATTTTATCGCCGCTTTTCGGCATCAGCGATCTGAAGATCGATAAACGTATCGCGTTTATCCCCGGGATCAAAGGCGCTGAAGCATTGAAAAAAAGTGTGGATGACGGGAAAGCTGAAGTGGCTTTTGGTTTGTATCCTGTTACGATGGAACATCTTAAATGGATTGCCGACACCAATAACATCATGCCTCCCAAGTCTACCTGGGTTGAACCAAAAATGCGCAGCGGTCTGGTGATTTACAGTTTTGAAGAAGAATCGATCAGTTAATTTAAACATGTCTGTTCGCGAAAATTTATCGACCCTAAAAAAAACACTTCCGCCACATGTAACGCTGGTGGCGGTTTCCAAAACAAAGCCCGGTGAGATGATCCTCGAAGCGTATGAGGCAGGGCAACGCGATTTTGGCGAGAACTATGTTCAGGAACTTGTTGACAAACAGGCGACGCTTCCGTCAGATATTCAGTGGCATTTTATAGGTCATCTCCAGAGTAACAAGGTGAAATACATAGCGCCATTTGTTCATTTAATCCATGGCATCGACAGTTTAAAACTTTTGCAGGAAGTCAATAAACAGGCCCTTCGCCATAAGCGCGTGATTGATTGTCTCCTGCAGATCTTCATCGCTTCGGAGGAAACCAAATTCGGCCTTTCTTTTGAAGAATGTGAAGAACTTTTGAATTCAGATCATTTTAAAAGTCTGCATAACATCCGTGTTGTAGGGCTGATGGGCATGGCCAGCAACACCGATGATCAGGAGCAGGTTAAAAAAGAATTCAGCAGCCTGAAAAACTTTTTCGATCAGCAGAAAGCACTTCATCCCGATTTCAGAGTGATGAGCTGCGGCATGAGCGGAGACTATGAACTCGCGATTGCCAGCGGCAGCAACATGGTCCGCCTGGGCAGTTCCATTTTTGGGCAGCGCAATTATTCTCAGTGAAGATCAGCATCAGGAAAATACTGGAGAAAGAACACAGCAAACACAACGCGCTTTTTTTAGCGGGCTACATTTATATAGAGCCAGGCGCTTTAAAAGAATACATGGCCATTCTTTTTGGAGACGATATAAAACTGGCGCAGCGCGCGGCCTGGTCTTTATCCGACATTGCCCTCAATGAGCCCAGACGCATTCAACGCTATTTTCCGAAATTGATCAGCGTGCTCGAGCAGGGTGCCGCTCATCCGGCCATCGAACGCAACATTCTGCACAGTTTTGAGCGGATGGAGATTCCTGAAAAATTTCAGTCAGCTCTTATCGACATCTGTTTCGCGAACATGATCAGCGAAGACAAAAGTATTGCCGCGAGGGCCTATTCCATTACGCTGGCGGCCAGGCTCTGCGCGCCTTATCCCGAACTGGTCAGCGAATTCGGCGTGCTGGTAAAAGAACTGCAGGAAAGGCCCCTTAGCGCGGGCATCAAAGTGCGCCTGCGGAATGCCATCCGCGACCTGAAGATCAACGCCATCTGAAATACCTTTCTTTTTCTGCCGATTAAAGCCGTGCTCTGTTATAATTCTTTATTTTTGCACGAGTACCGCTCATGCAATTTGAATTAACCTCCGAATTCCTCGATACCCTTAAACAGGCCATTGAGGAAAAGAACAATACTTACCTCCGGGAACAGCTGCATGAGCTGTATGCGCCGGATATTGCCATCATCATCAATAACCTGAACCTGGTGCACGCCGCTTATATTTATGAGCTGCTTGATGACGAGACCGCGCCAGAAGTTTTACTGGAGCTTGATGACGACCAGCGCGAAGACCTCCTCGCCACCTTCAGCAGTAAACAGATCGCTGAACAGGTGGACAACATGGACAGTGACGACGCGGCCGATCTCATCGCGGAACTGCCTGAAGACATCCAGGAAGAGGTGCTTTCGCACATGGAAGACATTGAGCAGGCCAGCGACATTGCCGAACTCATCAACTACCAGGAAGGCACGGCCGGTTCCCTCATGGCCAAAGAACTCGTGAGTGTGTATTCTTTCGAAACGGTTTCAGCCTGCATCGAGGAGATCCGAAAACAGGCCGATGACGTGGACCTGATGTACGCTGTGTATGTACTCGATAACAACGACAGGCTCATTGGTCTGGTATCACTGAAAAAACTCATCATATCACATCCTCTCGCTCGTATAGAGGAAATATATGAACCCGACGTACAGTTTGTAAAAACCAATACACCCAGCGAAGAGGTGGCCGAGTTCATGCAGAAATATGACCTCGTGGTATTGCCCGTGGTTGACCAGCTGGGACGCCTTGTGGGTCGCATCACCATCGACGACGTGGTAGACGTAATGCGGGAAACAGCCGAAGAGAACATTCAGCGCATGAGTGGTATCTCCGACGATGTTGACAGCAACGATAAACTCTGGCGTTTGTCGCGCGCCCGTATTCCCTGGCTGCTGGTGGGCATGTGCGGAGGTATTGTGGGTTCGCGTATCATTGGCTCATACGAAGAAGACATCAAGATCTATCCCGAAATGGCTTATTTTATTCCGCTCATCGGGGCCATGGGTGGTAACGTGGGCGTGCAGAGCAGCGCCATCATTGTGCAGGGTCTGGCCAACAACTCGCTGCTCGGGGATAACATTTCAGGAAAACTCATGAAAGAGCTCAGTGTGGGCATGGTCAACGGCCTGATCTGCAGCGCGCTCATCTGGGGTTACGCTTTTCTGATCGAAAACTGGAAGCTGGCCGCAACCGTAAGCGCCGCGCTTTTTACTGTGATTATTTTTGCGTCATTTCTGGGCACCTTTGTTCCCCTTACCATGAACAGGTTCAAGATCAACCCCGCCCTGGCCACTGGTCCCTTTGTAACCACCCTTAACGACATCATTGGTATCACCATTTACTTTTTTATGGGCCGTCTGCTTTACTCGGTTTTTTAGGCGGAAATCTCAATTTTTTCAAAAATTATTTTTTTTATTTTAATTTAGTTTGTACTTTTGCCATCCCAAACGCAAAGCACGTCCCTTTTAAAAAGGCAATTTGCGTAAAAAAGCTGGTTCCAGCCGGAAAAAGGAGCAACTTCAGCCAGAAGTATAAAAATGGCCCGTTCGTCTAGGGGTTAGGACGCG
>CAZFCR010000058.1:0-12725 GCA_964517305.1 uncultured Akkermansia sp. | reverse complement strand
ATCGACAAGCGTGAGGGTGAAGCTGAGATCACTTTTGCCGATACCACGAAGGCCCGAACCATCCTTGGATGGAACCCAGGCATTAACATCAGGGACTACATCGTCTCAATTGTCCGTGACAATGGAAAATAAAAAACAGATAGTTGGTTTTGCCTGCGGAGTATTTGATCTTTTTCACGCAGGTCATGTACTGATGTTACAGGAATGTAAACAACATTGCGATTACCTGATAGTGGCGATCAACAAAGCCGAGAACATCGACTATTCAGTGAACCCCGGAAAAAAACCTCC
Source organism: uncultured Akkermansia sp. (assembly GCA_964517305.1). GTDB lineage: Bacteria > Bacteroidota > Bacteroidia > B-17B0 > Aurantibacillaceae > Aurantibacillus. Next base: position 12,434 of record CAZFCR010000058.1, on the reverse strand, counting down.
GGTCTTCAGTTACGAAGACAGGAAACTGATTGTAGAAAACTGCAGACTAGTTGACCGCGTGATCAGCTACAATTCGGAAGCAGAACTGGAAACAATTTTGAAAACACACAACATTGACATCCGGTTTCTTGGTGATGATTATAAAGGAAAGCCGATGACAGGTCAGGACCTCGTCAAAAAGATCCACTACACCGATCGTAGTCACGGCCGCAGTACGAGCGAATTTAAACGGGTCATCAGTTCCCGTAAAAACTGAAAATTCTCAAATCCGGTATTTGAAATATATGACCGTTGCAACTGCCAACATTCAATCCAGGATCCTTGTCATCATCCCCGCACGGGGCGGTTCAAAAGGCATTCCGAGAAAAAATCTGCGTCCCCTGAATGGCAAACCCCTGCTTTACTACAGCATCGCTACGGCGTTAAAATCAGCCTATCAGCCCGAAGTTTTTGTATCATCTGAAGATTCAGAAATACTTTTTTTTGCGGAGCGATTAGGCGCACGATCTCATCAAAGAGACAAGCGGCTTTCGGAAGACGCAACAACGCTCGACCCGGTGATCTACGCGGCCTTTAAAGAAATTCAGGAAACAACCGGTACAAAGTACGACCTGATCGTAACACTTCAACCTACATCACCATTGCTCAGCCATCACTCACTGGATGCTGCAATCCGCCAGATGCTGGAAAATCCTTCAACAGATACCATCATTTCAGCCATCAACGACACACACCTTACCTGGAAAGAAGACAAGGGAATTTATTCTCCCAACTATGCAGCACGGGTCAACCGGCAGTATCTGCCACAGGTGTACAAGGAAACCGGTGGCTTCCTGATCACCCGCGGAAACATCATCTCCGAAAAGGGCAGGATCGGGCAAAACGTCAGCCTCTACCTTGTACCTCAAAGTGAATCAACAGACATCGACAGCTTTGAAGACTGGCAGCTCTGCGAATTTTATTTAAAAAGAAAAACGATTCTTTTTGTGGTGTCGGGATACAATGATATTGGATTAGGGCATGTCTACAACTGCCTGATCCTCGCAAACGAGATCCTCAATCACCGTGTTGTTTTTCTCACAGATAAAAAAAGTGACCTCGCTTTCGAAAAAATAAGATCCTCCAACTACCAGGTTTATTCGCAAACTCACGATAATTTAACTGACGATATTATCGCCATTGGTCCTGACCTCGTGATCAATGACATTCTAGACACGAACGAAAAATACATCCAAACGCTTAAAACAGAAGGCTACAAGGTTCTGAACATCGAAGATCTGGGCACAGGAGCTGCAAAAGCCGACGCCGTTGTCAATGCCATCTACCCGGAAAAAGAAAAACTACCGAATCATTATTTCGGCCCCGGTTATTTTTGCGCGCGCGATGAATTTCTGATGACGGCACCGATAAAAATTAAAAAAAACGTTACCGATGTGCTCGTGACTTTTGGCGGTGTAGATCCGAACAACCTTACGCTTAAAGTACTTCAATCAATTTACAGCTATTGCCAGAACAAAAAAATCCGCATCCACGTTGTTACCGGCCTCGGGTATAAACACTTTGATACGCTATCGGCATTTAGCGACATTCGGCTTCACAGGGACATCAAAAACATATCCGACCTGATGCGTAATGCCGACCTCGCCTTCTCATCCGCAGGAAGAACGATCTATGAACTGGCTTTGCTTGGACTCCCCGCCATCATCCTTGCGCAGAACGAGCGCGAACTCACCCATTTTTTTGCCGGGAAACAGTATGGCTTCGAACACCTGGGCCTGGGCGCTGAGGCAGCCGAATCCGAAATCCTCCGGACATTTAAAGATGTTGTCGATGATCAGGATGCACGGCAAAGAATGAACGAAGCCATGCTTAAAAACGAAATCAAAAACGGCAAAAAAAATGTCATTAACATCATAAAAACTTTAGTTGAAAATGAATAAACTGAGTGAAATCATCAGCGATCACCGTCCTCTTGAAGCGCAGATCAAAACGCCTTACATTATTGCAGAAGCGGGTGTGAACCATGAAGGATCAATGGATCTTGCGAAACGCCTCATCAATGAAGCGGCGGAAGGCGGCGCACATGCAATAAAATTTCAGTCCTATAAAGCTGACACCATCGCTTCTAAAGACAGTCCTTATTACTGGGACATTACCAAAGAGCCCACCCGCTCGCAGCATGAACTTTTTAAGAAGTACGACAAGTTCTGGAAAAAAGAATTTGAAGAACTTAAAACCTATTGTGATAAAACCGGCATCGAATTTCTCAGTACTCCCTTCGACGTTGAAAGTGCCAGGTTTCTGAATGAGCTGATGCCTGTGTACAAGATCTCTTCATCCGACATCACCAACTTTAATTTTATTGACCTGATCTGCGATTTTAAAAAACCGATCATCCTTTCTACCGGTGCCTCGCATTTGTGGGAAATTCAGGAAGCCGTAGACAGGATCGAAAACAAAGGCAATAAATTATGCCTGATGCACTGCGTTCTTAACTATCCTACGCAGAACAAAAACGCCAACCTGGGCATGATCCGTGGGCTCCGCGATAAATTTCCGCAGCACATCACCGGTTACTCCGATCACACCCTGCCGCAGGGCATGGAAGTCATTCACTCCGCGGTGCTCTTAGGCGCACCGCTTATTGAAAAACATTTTACGCACGATAAATCATTGCCTGGCAACGATCACTACCATGCCATGGATATGACTGACCTTAAAGAATTCTGGCGCAGATGGAAATTTACTGAAGAGCTGATCGGCACTTCAAAAATAACCGCCTTGCCTGAAGAAGAGCCCGCGAGAAGAAACGCGCGCCGCAGCCTCGTGGCCCTCAGAGCCATCGATGCCGGTAAAAAAATAGAAGTTGCTGACCTCACCTGGAAACGTCCTGCCCACGGCATCAGCGCTAAACACTTTGAAGACCTCATCGGAAAAACTGCAAAAACCGCGATCAGCGAAGACACAGTTCTGCAATGGTCAATGTTTGAATAATCATATCCCGGATGCCAGATAAAAACACATACGTCATTCTCACCGGCAGTAAAAACAATGCTGGCGACTTCCTAATCAAATACAGGGCGAAACAACTCTTTGCCACACTCAGACCCGACAGGGAAATTGTGGATTATGATGCCTGGAAGCCACTCACGCCCGAGCAGCTTGAAAAGATAAACAACTCAAAAGCGCTGATCCTTACAGGTGGTCCCGCATTGCAGTACAACATGTATCCCGGCATCTATGCGCTTACACCCGACCTTAACGACATCAAAGTTCCGGTGATCATGATGGGTGTTGGTTACAAAGACCATGGCGGAACCTGGGAAAGAACACACAAATACAGCCTGAGTACCGCAACCGAAAACCTCCTCAAAAAAGTAAAAGCATCAGGGTATCTCTCGAGTGTTAGAGATTATCATACTCTCAATGTACTGGCGCTGCGGGGATACCAGAATATCGTAATGACGGGTTGCCCGGCGCTTTACGACCTGGACTTTCTCAACAAACCATTTCAGGACCAGACCGAAATAAAAAAAATAAATTATTCATTGGGTGTATCATACATCACCAGTCCTTCGATGAACAAGCTGATGAAAGAAACTATTCTGGCCAGCCGTGATGCTTTTGCAGGAAAAACTTTCCAGGTGCTGTTTCACCACCAGATCAATCTTGCCAACCCGCATCAGAAAGAAATGATCGCCTGGCTCAACAGCAACAACATTGTTTACAAGGACATCTCGGGCGGTGTTGAAAATCTGATCAACGAATATGCCAGCTCAGATTTTCATATTGGATTCAGGGTTCATGCCCATATTTTTATGAACAGCATTTCAAAACCTTCGGTTTTACTTAACGAAGATGGGCGCGGTAAGGCGCTTTATCAGGTCATCAATGGCCTCAGTTTCGATGCGTACAATGAAAAGGGATACACGCTCGCCGACAGGATCAGGCTTCGTCTCAAAATGCCGGTGGATCTGTTTGAGCCAAACTCTGACTTACCAAAAGATATAAAAAACGCCATTTCCTATGAACTGGCCCATCAGGTCCCGAGAATGAGCATGACAAGAAAATGCATTGATCAGAATTTTCACCAGATGAAAACATTTCTGTCGCAGCTTCCTTAAACAAATGTTGTTTCACCTGCTTTTTAAGCTCCTCTTTGTTCGTGTTCAGTCTTCCCGGAAAAACCCGGAGCAGGTTTCTTTTTCCTCCTTCCTCACCCGCGTCAATTTTAATATTCCGAAATCCGACACCAAACAATCGTTTATTTACATACGGTATGCCTGGAAGGAAATTAAGAGTATACTGAGGCCCGGAAAACCGCAAACAAAAAAAGAAACAGGCACAGCCATTCACCTTCACAATGCTCCCAAAGGCCAGGAGATATGGACCGAATTTATCAGCGGGCACATCAACACGCCGGTCAGCGCATCGATCAACCTTGTTGGCGTCCCATACACACCAGGAGCCATCGAAAAAATTTATCTTGTTTCAGCCATCGGACTGAGTATCCTTATTTACCCTCTTATAAAACTGAAAGGGCCCTACAAACAGAATCTCCTCGGTTTACCGCGCCTGCTGGGTAATGTTTTCAGGTTAACGCGTTACCTGAAAGGAGAGCGGCGTCAGATCTATTATTCAGGAGTTTATGAACCCGAAACAAATGTCATTTCGTATTACCTGCAAAAAAACGGCCATGAGCTTAACTTTTTTGTTTCGGCAACACCGCTGAAACAATATGTGCACGAGATCTTTTGCAATAACATTTATCTCTCTTCGCCTTATCAGCAGGACGAACTCGTTGAATTTAAACCTACTGTATTTATCGATAATTTCTTTGTAATTGGTCCGTTTAGCGCCAAAGACCTCCAATACAATACCGGGACTTGTGCGAATCCCAATGTGGTAGCCGTATACACCTCCGGTATCTGGAAAAGAAGTGAGAATAAGACCTTTTTTGATCCAGAAACCGAAAAAAAAGAAGAAAAGGTATTCCGTTTCCTTGATCAGTTCATTTCTGAAGGACATCATATCTCAGTTAAAATTTTTCTCCACCCGATAGAGAAAAAAACGACAGAAGATATCGAAAACAGCAGAGCCAGGTATCTCAAGTCCTTAAAGAATAAAAGCCACTTCGTTTTGCAGGATTCTAAAATACCCACAACAAAGTCGTTTTCGGGAGCCGATGTTGCTGTTACCACAATTTCAAACACCATATTTGAGCGTTTGTATGCAGGATTCAAAACAATTATTGTCAAGAATGAAGAGGATTGGTTTCCTTTGAAGAATTCCAGGTTATTTAATATAAGCTCCAGCTCCTACGAGGAGTTTGAATCGCTGCTCGCTGAATCACTTCGCCTCTCTTCAGAAGAATTTTTTTCAAAAAAAGAATTAAATGCTTATTGTATTGCCAAGTAGGTTATTCAAGCCTGAGAGAAGGGTAAATACGCAGTCATGCATACATCTTCTATTTTAATAGTCTCTTATACTTTTCCGCCGTCTCAGGGCATTGGCGGCCGCCGCTGGGCCAAGTTTGCAAAACTACTCAAACAAAAAGGACACCTGGTAAAAGTTATTGCAGCCTGGCAACATTCAAAAGAAGAATCTGAGTGGACAAAAGATATTTCCGGTCTGGAACATGATATTACCTTCATTAAATCATACTATCCTGAAATACTCGGAAAAAGGCCTGGAACCATTTCAGAAAAAATAAGATACCGGGTAGCACTTGCCTATGTAAAACTGTTTAGTAAAGGTAATTACTATGATAAAAGTATTTTTTGGAAAAAAAACCTGCTTGACGCTTGTCGCGAAACTATCAGAGAAAACAAGATCAGGAATTTAATCTGTACTATAGGTCCGTTCAGAACATCGTCATTTATCCTTGAGCTCAAATCAGAATTTCCTGATTTAAACTTAATACTTGATTATCGGGATCCCTGGACCAATAACCTGACTTCTTTCGGGTTTGAATTACTCTCATTAAAAAGGCTCGCGTATGAAAAAGATCTCGAGAAAAAAGTATTGGAGACCTATGACAAAATCCTTGTAGTTTCGAGCCATATGGCGCCTTACCTCGATGAAATTAGCAATTCAACCCGGTCCTTAAATATTACCGAAGTAACGAACGGGTTTGATAATGATGATTTTCCATCGTTCAGAACTGAAGAAAAAGAAAAGGGAACGGTTAAAATAGTTTTTGCCGGAACATTCTATGAAAAGGCACTACATGTATTTTTGCATTTTCTTGAATCTCTCCAAAAGATTAATGCTGATGAAAAAAATCTTAATCTGAAAAAACTTAGATTTATATTCCTCGGGCAGATTGCCACGGGAATGGAAAAGGCTTTTGAGCAATATCCCGAGCACCTACAATTCATTGGCCGCAAAAAACTCAGTGAGACTTACCAGGAGATTGCTTCCGCAGACTTTTGCGCCTTGTTTTTATCAGATGACCTTACCTACTCAATGAGCACTAAGTTCTACGAATACATGGGTATGCGTAAGCCCATAATTCTTTTTGCAAAGAACCATGGGCCGACCGCCAGATTCTTGGAAGAAAATGGACTTGGCATTGCGATCGATTTTAACAACACCTATGAACAACTAGTAAAGATTCTGACGCCCGGATATTCAGTTCAATTAAAAAACGACCAGCAAGCGAATCAGTTTGACGTCAGGCAAATTGTTGGTCGAATCGAACAGCTTTTGAACTAGTGAGCCACTTAATCTCCGTAATAGTTACATGCTACAATAAAGAAAAGTACATTGTGGGCACCATAGAGTCTGTTATTGCACAGTCTTATCTTAATTGGGAGCTGATTCTCATAGACGACGCCTCAACTGATTCATCTGTAAGCAATGTAAAGAATGGTATATCGGACCCAAGGATCAGGATAATTTGTGAGAAAAATAACCGTGGAGCGAATTACTGCAGAAATAAAGGTCTCAGGGAAGCGTGCGGTCAATACGTAATTTTTCTTGACGCGGACGACCTTCTTAAACCCTGGTGTTTAAACAACAGGGTTGCCTTAATGGAGAAAAACGCGAACGCTGATCTTTCCGTTCATTCCATGGACACCTTTAAATCCAAACCAGGGGACTCGCATTTATTGTGGATACCTAAAAGCAAAAACCCACTGAAAGATTTTCTAAAACACGATCTTCCCTGGCAAACCATGCAGCCTATTTGGAAGAAAGACTTCCTGCTTAAATTAAATGGCTTTGATGAAAACTTTGTTAGGCTTCAGGATGTTGAGCTGCATACCCGTGCACTCCTCCAGCCGGATGTGTCTTTTATCCTATCGCCAGGTGTTCCCGACTGCAGTTACAGGATCGACGAACAGCGGCTAAATTATAACTATGAAACATTCATCACTAAATGGGTTCAGGGTGCGATCATGTATTGTGAAAAGTTCGCTTTACTGGTGCCTATTAATATGAAAAAATTCCTCGCCGGGACTCTGTTCCAGACTTACCTTCATTTGTTGCTCGCGCGCCGAACAGGAAAAATTTCAACCGATTGCTTTCTGCAACTTGAAAGTACTATCATCAACAATATTAATTTATACAGCTCTACGGCTAAGGCCAATTTCATATTCAGGATCTCTCGGTTTTATAACCAAAAATCGTTTCGAATTCCAGGCTTCAATACAGTTTTAAAAAAAACTCTATTTTTTGAATCATCTTGAATTTAATGAAATCAGCCATCACAACTATTAAACGCCTTCTGTCTTCACAAAATTACACTGCCTACAAGACTATACGAAATACCTGATGAAAACACCTTTTATATCAATCGTCTCCCCCGTTTACAAAGCTGAAAAAACTCTTGTCGAATTAATATTACAAGTTGAAAAAGAAATTGTAAAAATAACAGATAGTTATGAAATTATTCTCGTAAATGATCATAGCCCTGACGATAGCTGGCAAGTAATAAAAAACCTCTGTGAAAAGAGTGAAAAAATCATTGGCATCAAATTAAGCAAAAATTTTGGCCAACATTATGCCATTACAGCGGGTTTAGACTCGTGCAGTGGCGAATGGGTTTATGTTATGGACTGTGACTTACAAGACCGACCAGATCAAATGATTAAGCTATATCACAAAGCGATGGAAGGTTACGATGTGGTACAGGGAAGAAGAGCAGGTCGAAAAGATAGTTTTTTTAAAAGAACGTTTTCAAAATTTTTCTACAAGATACTAGCCTATCTTTCAGGTTATAGCCAAGATAGTACCATTGCTAATTATGGGATTTACAACAAAAAAGTTATAAAATCAATAGTCTCTATGAGGGAAAGCATTCGATTTTTTCCGACAATGGTAGCATGGGTAGGATATAAAAAAACATCAATTGAAATCGAACACTCGGAACGTCTGGAAGGAAAGTCTTCTTATACGTTTAAAAAGTTATTTAATCTGGCATTAGATATAGTATTAGCGTATTCCGATAAACCTTTACGACTTATAGTGCAATTAGGACTTCTTACTTCGTTTTCATCTTTTCTCTTTTTGTTATACAACCTATATCAATACCTCAGCGGAAAAATTCTTGTACTGGGTTATATGAGCTTAATTGTTTCTATTTGGTTCCTATCAGGCCTCTTGATGCTAATGTTAGGCGTTGTTGGCTTATACGTTGGTAAAACATTTGAAAGCGCAAAAAAACGACCAATTTATATAGTAGAAAGTAAAATAAATGCATCATGATCCAACTTGAGTATTTAGAATGGGATAGCAATTTCTTTCACAAAAAAATTTATAGGTGTGTTATTGACCAGGTATCCGACACATTATTACTAAATAAAGAACTGACCAAAATCCAAGGTGATTTATGCTACATAATTTCGAAAGACGATTTAAAAATTAAAAACAAAAGAAGTTTCTTCCTGGCCGACAGAAAAGTTGTTTTTATGAAAAATAAATTTTGCCACTGTGCAGAACCGCATTTTGATTACGAAATCATTTCTTGCGTTCAATATACGCCACAATTATTAGAACTAGCACTGCTAAGCGGACAATACTCTCGGTTTAAGACTGACAAATTTCTCAATCCTTGGTTTAACAAAATGTATAAAATTTGGCTGGAAAAGTCATTAGATAAACAAATCGCTTCTGAAGTTTTTGTTTTCAAAAATGATAATGAACAGTTAGGCTTTGTTACAATCAAAAAAAAAGCCAAGTCGGCGATTGTTGGATTAATAGCTGTAAATGAAACCCACCAGGGAAAAAAAATAGGTTCGTCTCTGCTTAAAAAGGTTGAATGGTGGTGCAGTGAAAATGACATAGAAACTTTGGAAATCGCAACCCAGATGGACAATGAAAAAGCGTGTGCCTTTTATAAAAAAAATGGCTACGAAATTAAACAAATAGAATACATCTATCATTATTACAAAAACGCTGATCAAATATGAATAAAATTCCTTTTAACAAGCCCTACTTAAGTGGTAAAGAGACCGAATATATCAAAGAGTCCGTAATGAGTGGGAAGATATCTGGAGACGGCGCGTTTACCCAGAAGTGTCATGAATTCTTTCAACAAAAATATGGTTTTAAAAAAGTACTACTCACCACTTCTTGCACGGACGCATTAGAAATGGCAGCAATTTTACTGGATATAAAAGATGGCGACGAAGTTATCGCCCCGTCATACACTTTTGTCTCAACAGTAAACGCATTTGTGTTACGTGGAGCAAAAATTATTTTTTGTGATAGTGCAGCAGACAATCCAAATATCGATGCCGGTCAAATTGAGAAGTTAATCACATTGAAGACAAAAGCAATTATACCTGTTCACTATGCGGGTATTGCATGTGACATGGACAGAATAATGGGCTTGGCAAATAGACACGGTATTGCTGTGATAGAAGACGCTGCGCAAGCCATTGACAGCTTTTATAGAGGGAAGCCCTTAGGAAGCATTGGCACTTTAGCTGCTTTTTCCTTTCACGAAACAAAGAATATTATAGCAGGAGAAGGCGGAATGTTAGCAATTAACGACGAACGCTTAATCAAACGCGCTGAGATTATTAGAGAAAAGGGAACAAATAGATCGGCCTTTTTTAGAGGTGAAATTGATAAATATGGCTGGGTAGACATCGGTTCTTCTTTTTTACCCTCTGAAATTATAGCTGCGTTTTTATATGCACAATTAGAAAACTTAGACCGTATTCAAGAACGACGCAAGGAGATTTGGCAAAAATACTATGAAAAGTTACAGCATTTGGAACAAAAAGGAAAACTAAAACTTCCTGCTATTCCTGATTATGCAACAAACAACGCACATATGTTCTATCTTGTATGCAAAAGCTTAAAAGACAGAAGCGGATTGATTGAGCACTTAAGAAAGAAAAATATTCTCTCCGTATTTCATTATTTGAGTCTGCACAAAAGTCCCTTTTATCAGGACAAACACAATGGTAACTGTCTACCTTTTGCGGATCAATATACAGATTGCTTGGTTCGCCTCCCAATGTTCTATGAACTTACAGATAGTGATATAAAAACTGTAACCGATAATATTAATGACTATTTTAGATAAAAAACATTTATTACTCCGTCATTTAGGTTTCTTAATTCTTCTAATTTGGTTATTTAGTCCGATCCTAATTTGGGATGATGTTCGGTTTTTAATTCACGACAATCTCAATTCCAACGTACCTTGGATCCTAAATCTACTTAGATCAGGTAAGATTTTCTCATCTCCCTCAGTAATATTAGACCACGTTTTTGATGGCTTGCCGCGTTTTGTATTTCAGTCGGAATTCTTTTTTTATGTTTTTTGTTTTAAATTATTCCCACCTAAACTCGCTTATTTTGCTCACTATTGTTTTATTCATGTTATTGCTTACCTGGGCATGTACCTTTTATGCAAAGACTACTTAATTAAAAAAACCAGTCCCTACGCGATAATTTGTATTACGCTAGTCTCTCTATGCTTTTCTCTTTTACCATTCTGGCCAACAGGCTCTTTGTCTATCGCAGGAATGCCGTTTGTTACGTGGGCTATTCTGAATATTGGCTCGCAAAACACGTTGCGATTAAGTTGGTCCATTATCATCGGATATAATTTTTTTACCTATATATTTTTCTTTTCAACACTGTGGTTTGTTATTTTCTCGCTTTTTCTACTATCAATTATCTACCTTTCATACCCTAATCACAGACCTCACCTCAGGAAAATGTTCTTTCCGCTATTGGTCATTATGCTAATCGGTGTTTTGATCGAATATCGCCTATTCTATAACCAACTATTTTTAAAACTTCCATCGCATAGAACTCTTTGGAACAAAGAAGTGTTAAATTTTAGAGGCGTTATCGGCGTCTCATTTAAGCACTTTTTGAGCGGCCATTATCACTTTCACTCTGTCCACCAAATACTTCTAATATTATTACTTATTATCGTTTTGCATTTCAGAAAGCGATTGTCAGAAATTAAACATATAGTATTAATAGTTGGAGTCTTGCTTCTCTTATCTTTCTTAGGAGTGATTCAAAACTGGACTTTTTTTAAAACAATAGTTTCAGCGACTCCTGCCAACGGGCTTAACTTTCGTTTTTTCTCCCTCGTTCCATTTGCATGGTATATTCTTCTTGCGGTTATGGTAAATAAAGTAATTGACGAATCCAACAGGGGCTTAACAGTCACACTACTTATATTAATATCATTAAATGCTGCTCGTTTGCTATTTTCGGTCGGCATCAAGGACTACTACGGAAATAACTATTCGGAAAATATTTTTGCAAATTCATTTTTCTTGAAAAATGCAGAAAGTGAAAAATGGCACGTCTATTTTATGACTAAGGAAATAGAAGAGTTAAAAAAAGTTGTGCCCGTGTCTGAAAAAGTCTTAGCAATTGGGGTTAATAATGAAATATTACAGTATTCAGGCTATAAAACCTGCGGCGCCTACCAATTTTTTATCCCATTAAAAAGTATACGTGCTTTTCACGGCATATTTGAATGTGAAAATAAAAATATTGCCGGTGGAGGTAGCTCTGTAAAAGTTGCTGCGAATGCACTTGCAAGACATAAATGTCAAATAAATACTAAAGTCCTGTTTAACACATTTAAATGTCGTTTTATTGTCTCTGATGAGCCACTAAAGATAGAAGAAAATTGGCTTCTCCAAAAAACCGGTCAATTTTTTGTCTATAAATTAAAAGAGTAAAAGCATATACTGGATTAAAATAAGTACGTTTATACCTCTGAGACAGTTTAATTGTGAATCTAACCTACTCTTCTAGTCTTATATATTAATAGAACTAAAGCAGTCCAATTCATTTTGATATGAGCCGAATGCGGCTCATCGTCGGAAATTAGTTCTTTCAGCCGAACATAAACCGGGGCGTAACGGCGATTATGCCCGACCTGAAAAACTCCTTTCCCGTTGTTTGCGACGCTAACATCATGGCAATGGATCACCGTTGGCGTG
>CAZFCR010000057.1:0-12744 GCA_964517305.1 uncultured Akkermansia sp. | reverse complement strand
CTTTGCACCATGTAGCCCAAAAGCTTAAAATAATAGGTTTCCCATTATTGGAAATGTTTAGTGTGTTGAATGAAGATCCATCGAGAGTTCTTACAGTGGCTGAGGCGATTTTATGCCCGGCCGACTGTTTAAATGCTAATGTGATTAGTAGACTAATTGCTATCAACGTTGTTTTCATAAGTGTGGTTTTATTGGTTATTTAAATTTAAATGAATAAAATAAATCATTACATATTTCTTTCTTTAAAACTCCCTTTTTTGTATCCTGACGGCATTAAGCACTGCTAATAAAGCAACACCAACATCAGCAAATACCGCCTCCCACATCGTAGCTAGGCCCCCGGCGCCCAAAAACAATACAATCACCTTAACGCCAAAAGCCATACTAATGTTTTGCCATACAATCCTTTTGGTTGATTTTCCAATCCTAATGGCGGTTACAATTTTAGAAGGTTGGTCGGTTTGGATGACCACATCGGCAGTTTCAATGGCGGCATCACTGCCCAGGCCGCCCATGGCAACTCCAACATCGCTAAGTGCAAGAACAGGAGCATCATTGATGCCGTCGCCGATAAAAGCAATAAGGCGGCTTTTGTCTTTTTTGAGTTCTTCTACCTTTTCAACTTTGTTCTCAGGTAAAAGGCTTCCATAAGCGGATTCGATGTTCAGTGTTTGTGCAACTTTATCAACGACGGCTTGCTTGTCGCCCGAAAGCATGACAGTTTTAATGTTTAACTCGTGCAGGGATGCGATAGTAGACCTGGCATCTTCCTTCAGTTCGTCTGTGATGGTTATATAACCCTCGTATTTATTTTCGATTGCCACCACTACAATCGTGTCAATGATTTGATCAATCTTTGAGGGATACTGAATATTAAATTTTTTCAGGAGTTTGGTGTTTCCGGCAAGAACGGTTTTCCCGTTGACCTCTGCTTTTAGACCGTGCCCTGAGATTTCCTCTGCATTCGCCGATGTAGCGACGTTGCTTCCTGCATGTTCGACAATTGCTTTTGCGATGGGATGCGTAGACTGTGATTCGAGAGCCGCTACAATTCGGATAAACGCGTCAGAGGTCATACTTTCGGGTTTAATCTCCTGTACTCTAAAAACTCCTTTAGTGAGAGTTCCGGTTTTATCCATCACCACCGTATTTACTTTGGTAAGAAGGTCCAGATAATTTGATCCCTTCAGAAGAATTCCTTTTCTGGATGCAGCGCCAATGCCGCCAAAATACCCGAGAGGTATAGAAATAACCAGTGCACATGGACAAGAAATAACCAGGAAAATCAATGCTTTATACAACCACTGAGAGAACACATAATCCTCCAGAAAAAAGTAAGGAAGGAATGTCAATCCTATTGCAAGAAACACCACAACGGGCGTATAGATCTTAGAAAATTTCCGGATAAATAATTCAGTCTGCGCTTTTTTTGAATTCGCGTTTTGCACCATGTCAAGAATTCTGGCCAGTGAACTTTCGGCAAATTTCTTTGTAACGGTAATTTCAATCACTTTTTCCAGGTTGATCATGCCTGCCAGTACCTCTTCACCCTTCTTAATTGTGGCTGGCTTACTTTCACCAGTGAGTCCCGCTGTATTGAACGAGCTGAACGGAGATTTTAATATGCCATCCAACGCCACCTTTTCACCGACCTTTACCTGGATGACTTCGTTTACCAATACGGTTTCAGGCTTTACTTCCTGAATGGAACCGTTTCGGATAACGGTAGTTTTATCAGGGCGAATATCCAATAACGCTTTGATACTTTTCTTAGCACGGGTTACAGCCGCCGATTGAAATAACTCTCCGATGGCATAGAACAACATCACCGCAACGCCTTCAGGATATTCACCAATGCCGAAAGCGCCAATGGTAGCAATGCTCATTAAAAGAAATTCTGTAAATATTTCCCCTTTCAGGATCGCTTTGCCAGCGTCTTTCATCACAGGAACACCAACGGGGATATAAGCAACTATGTACCAACATAAACGGAAATAGCCTTTGAAAAATTGAGGCTGGATAAAACTATCGAAAGCGATTCCCACCAAGAGCATAACAAAACTTATAATGGAAGGTGTGTATTGTTTTAGCAGTCCCTGCCTGGCACTGCCTTGGCTATGTTCTGCGGTATGCGAATGTTCGGGCTGCAAAATTTCCCTGGCATTGGCAATGGTGTAAACCTTTTCTTCCTCTGAACAGCAAATCATTTTGCCGTGTTGGTCATAAATATGTTTATGATTTGGATCGGTGTTGATCATTGTACTGCTATTTATATTTTTCTATAATATCTTTCAGGGGCTGCGGAATTTCCATTGGTCGTACTGCTGATACAATTGCGCCACCTGTATTGCCCACAGAGATGCGGCCAACAATTGATTTCACTTACGCGGAGTCTTCGTTTTTAAGTGTTTGCGTCGCTGGATTGGTGAATGCTTGACAACAAAAGATTACTCTGATTCCGGAACATAAAAATTTAGTCATACTTACTGTTTTATTATTGTCAAATTCCATGTTTAAAGCTTTAATATTCTTACTGACCCCCTTGCCACAATTAGAAATATCAAAGACCCGACAATAAGATCAGGATACTTTGAACCGGTGAAATATACTGCAATTCCCGCGATTATGACACCTACATTTGCCAAGACATCATTTGAAGTGAAAATAACACTCGCCTGCATATGGCTATCATTACTTTGGCTGCGTTTTAAAAGATATAATGAGGCTGCATTGCCTACCAATGCGAACAGAGATATAAGGATCATGAACAGAAAACCTGGTATCTCTTCCTGGCTTAGAAATCTGCGGATCACTTCCACAAGCCCGAAAATAGCTAGTAAAAACTGGAAGATACCGCTTGTTCTTGCGATCCTCCTTTTTCTTACTATGGTTCCTCCCACAGCAAAAAGTGCTAAACCATACACGAGAGCATCTGCAAGCATATCCAAGCTATCAGCTACTAATCCCATGGAGTTAGAGATAAACCCGGTAATTATTTCAAGCAAAAACATACTGAAGTTGATGGCCAGTACATACCACAACATTTTTTTTTCTGAAGAATCCTTTTTAAATGTTTCAGTGGGATCTAGTTGTTCTGTACTTAAGAATTCAGATCCCAGATTTAATGAAGCAAGGAGTTTTTCTAACTCTATAGTCTCGCCCGTGTGAATGATTTCCACAGAACGTTGTGTAAGATCAAACCGTAAATTTTTGACAATAGTCTGAGGTTCAAGTTTCATCCGGACCAATTGCTCTTCCGAAGCGCAGTCCATTTTACTTACTCTGAAAATATCTCTTTTCATAGCTGTCTGATTTTATTTTTTTCGAGTGCTATGTGATAGGATGTGATCTTTAAGTTGGGTTTTGAGTGTATCAAGATATTCTTCTAAATCAGCAACACAGATATCCTTCTTTTCCGTGGGGCATATCGTGAAAGGCGTTTCATCCAAATATTTATATAATTCCGGATAATTATTTTCAATATTCGCGGTAAGGGTGATGATCTCCTGCATTAATTGGTTTAGTTTTTTCATCATTTCATTTGGTTAGAAGTGTATAGTACCAGTTCGTGCAGCCATGCAGGCTACCTTTAGTGCTTCATAATACGTTGGATGACTATGTGAACTTTTAGCAGCTGTGAGTGTAAGACCAAAATTTTCAAGAGGGTAATTATCTGTTATCAAAAACCCTATATTATCAATTATTTCCTTAGCAAAGAAACCCGCCAGGAATACTGCCACTGTGGCTTCGTTTTGTGTTTTCATATTTATTGTCTTTTCAAATTTAAAACGTCAAGTGTATTCAATAATTATTGTCCGCATGCATCCATCTTTCCTGTCTTTGCCTGAGAGAGCAGGACGAATGCGCCTTTAATAACAACATCAGCATTTTCTCCAACTTCTTCTTTTGGAATGACCTGAACAAAATCTCCGTCTGCAATCCCTTTCATTACCTCAATTTTTGAAAAGGTGTGAAAATCCGGTTCAACCAATTTTTTCCCACTTTGCACTTCATTTGGAAACTTTTCATGCGATTCACATTGTGAATGCTCTTTACAGATTTCATCTGGCTTGCATTTTTCATGAGCCTCACAGTCGGGATGTTCTTTACAGTTTTCGGCTGCCGGGCAACTTTCGTGGGCGCTACATTCAGGATGCACAGCGCATACTTTGTTTTTTATGAAAATATAGTTTTTACCATCAGACATAACAATTGCTTCATTCGGCACAGACAATACCTCATTGGTTATTGTTTCAATAGCCGCGTTCACAAACATGCCTGGAAGGAGTGCTGCATCTTCTTTATCCAAATGGCCGTGGATATGAACACTCCTTGTATCATTAAAAAACTGGCCAATTAGATGGATTGTTGCAGTGCGCTCCTTTTCTGGTTGATTTGCGAGACTAAAGCGGATCTTCTGTCCTACCTTTAGCTTTGCAATATCTTTTTCATATACGGTGAGTTCAACATGCAAATGTCCGGGGTCAATGATTTCAAATATTTCGTCTTGAGGATTAACATATTTTCCAATGTTGATGTCTACTTTTGAGACCACACCATTTACAGGTGCGATTATATTAATGGATGAAGTGATTTTCCCAGCCTTAACGGTTTCATTATTAATCCCAATAAGTGAGAGCTTAGCCTCAAGACCTTTCACTAAGGCAAATGCAGCTTTAAAGTCAGCTTCTGCCTTCTGTAGTATTTTACCAGATGTTGCATTACCTGCCTGTAATTCTTTTTGCCTTTCAAATTCCTTTTCAAGGTATTCCAACTGGTTAAAATTACTGAGGTAATCCTGCTGCATCTGAATATAATCGGGATGTTCAAGTACCGCTATAATTTGTCCTTTTTTCACTGTCGAACCTTCGAGAAGATCTGTCGACTTTAAAAAACCGCCGTAAGGAGCGTTAATTGAAATACGATTTTGTGGAGGAACATCAAGCACGCCACTAACCTTTAGATTTTCACTTAAAGTTCGCTTTTCTATTTTTCCAACCTCTATGTTGCCAGCTTTAAATTGGTCGTCCCTTAACTCCAGAAACCGCACATCTCCAGTACCTGTAGCTTCGGACTCCTCACCTGCTTCCTCCGATTTAGCAGAGCCTTCGCCCGTGCATGAGGTTACAAGAGGAATAAGAAAGCCGAAAAGCAGTAACCGTAAAAGTGGCAGGTTAATTCTAATATTGATGTTTTTAGTTTTCATGAAAAATATTCTTAATCCGATTATTTTGAAGATGTGATATATTGCAAATTGACAACTGTTGTGTTGTAGTTATTTATTGTTTCCAGGTATTCGATGCGAGTAGTCAGCGATTGTGTCATGTTCTGTAAATACTCCATGTAACCAATGTCGCCTTTTGAATAGGAGAACTGGGTGATTTTAGCAAGTTCTTCAGCTTGATGCAAACCTCCATTTTCATAATAGTTAATCGCTTGAAGAAGCTTTTCATATTGACGGAAAAGCGTGTGGTGTTCCGTTTGAAGCTGAAGTTTTATTTGATTTGATCTTTCCTGCGCAATCTTTTTTTCAAATATTGCATATTGAATTTTCCCTTGAGTGGACCGGAAGAAGAGAGGTACTGAAAGGCCAACCTGCACTCCGGCTATTCTTGTACCTGGAAAATAGTTCCGGTTGATTTCAGCAGGATTAAAACCACGTATAATCATCTGGTGATTATATGCAAAAAAGATATCAGGAAGCATCTTGTTCTGTTCTACTTTTGCCTTCTGGCCCGATATGAGCATCTGTTGATCATAAAATCCTAACAATGGGTTCGCGTTAATTGAATTAGCATCTCCGGAAAAAGTTCCTTGCAGCTTTAGTGTTGCATTCGAAGCAATAGAAACATTTTCGCTGACGTTCATTAGCGCCTGTAATTTTTGTAACGCAATCGACACATCCGCTTCAGATTGTTGCTTCAGAAGCTGGATTTCTCTGTACTTGGTTGTTGCTGCTAATTTCTCCAGATAAGAAGTTTCACCGGTTTTAAATCTCAAATCAGCTTTCGTAACAAAATCAGCATACATGCTGTCTTGTAATGTTAGCAAGCGCAATTTCTCCTGTTTGCTTAAAGCCTCATAATACGCCACCTTCACATCTCGAATTAGCATGCCCTGAGTAATGTTTTTTGACTGTTCACTTAATACTGCCTGCTTTCTTAATAAATTACTTTGAGATGTATAAACAGTAGGAAATGCAATTCGTTGACTTACGCCAATGGAGTTATCAATATTTCCTCCTGTGGTTGGATCCTGAACAATGTATACATCTGTTTTCTCGATATCAAAAGCCGTTTTTCGAATCGCGTAATTTTGATCAACTTCAAGAGATGCGATTTTCATTTGCGGATTGTTTTTAATTGCTGTGTTAATACAATCTTCCAATGACTGAGAAGCCGATTTTTGTCCTAAAACGTTGCCAGAAGAAAGCAGAGCCGCCACTATTAATAAGCTCGGCGTCAGTTTGGTAGTGGCCATATTTCCCTTTCCTTTAGCATTAAATAAGATATAAAGAATGGGTAAAACGAGAAGAGTTAGTAGCGTAGCAGAAACCAAGCCACCAATGACCACGGTTGCAAGTGGTTTTTGAACCTCTGCTCCGGCGCTATTGGACAAAGCCATCGGAAGAAAACCCAGTGAGGCGACTGAGGCGGTCATGATTACGGGACGTAAACGCACTTTTGTCCCTTCCTTTACCCGTTCAATAATATCTGCCAGACCTTCATTTTCCAATTGATTGAAGTATCCAATTAAAACTATTCCGTTTAGCACCGCTACACCAAATAAAGCGATGAATCCTACACCTGCCGAGATACTAAAAGGCATATCACGAAGCCATAAAGCAACCACTCCACCGATAATTGAGAGAGGCACCGCTGTGAATATAAGTAAGGATTGTTTAAATGAATGAAATGTAACATAAAGCAGGAGCAGAATTAGGAGCAATGCCACAGGGACAGCAATAGAAAGCCTCTCTTTGGCTTCCCGCAAGTTCTGGAACTGGCCACCAAATGTTGTATAATAACCTGCAGGTAATCTTAGTTTTTGAGAAAGTATGCTTTCTATTTCTTCTACGGTGCTTTCAATGTCCCTGCCTCTCACATTAAACCCGACAAAGATTCGTCTCTTGCCATCTTCCCGTGAAATCTGCGCCTGTGCAACCCTATATTCAATTTTTGCAAGTTGATTCAAAGGAATTCTACCACCACCATTGAGAGGAATATATAAGTTCTCAAGACTTGAAATATCAGTCCTTAATTCGCTTTTCAATCTGACAACCATATCAAATCTTTTTTCACCTTCAAAAATTACACCTGCGACATTTCCGGCAAAGGCGGTTTTTAAAATCGTATTCACTTCAACAATGCTTAAGCCATACTGTGCAATTTTATCGCGATCATATTCGACTGCGATTTGCGGCAAGCCAGTGACCTTTTCTAAAATGGGTTCACTGACTCCTTTTACATTCGCAATCAGTGAAGCAACTTCGTCACCTTTCATTTTTAAAATATCCAAATCTTCACCAAATATCTTTATGGCGACATCTTGCCTGATCCCAGTCATTAATTCATTAAAACGCATCTGCATAGGCTGTGTAACTTCTTTGTTAATTCCCGGAAGGGATGATAAGGCCTCTTCCATCGCCTCCTGCATTTCCTCACGTGTTTCAGCGCTTGTCCATTCTTCCTTTGGCTTCATTGAGATCATCATATCGCCGCGTTCAATGGGCATAGGATCCGTTGGAATTTCTGCACTTCCAATTCTTGTCACTATTTGTTTTATCTCAGGAAATTTATCTTTAAGTATTTTTTCTGCTTTTGTAAATGTTTCAATAACCTGTGTTAGTGAGGCTCCTTGCATCATACTAATTTCGACTGTTAAATCACCTTCTTCGAGTGTAGGGATAAACTCACCACCCATGGTAGAGAAAAGCCAAAGTGATAAGCCAAAAAGCATGAACGCAATAGCGACAGTGAGTTTTTTGAATCGAATAACTTTATTAAGGGCAGGTGTATATATTCTTTGAAACCAATTCATGATCTTGTCAGAGATATTAATCTGATGTTTTGTTTTTTTGCTGAGAAATGCAGCACTCATCATAGGAACATAAGTCAGCGATAAAATAAAAGCTCCAAGAATAGCAAAGGCTACAGTTTGAGCCATTGGGCCAAACATTTTACCTTCTATTCCTACCAGCGCGAGAATTGGCAAATAAACGATCAGAATAATTATTTCGCCAAAAGCGGCGCTGCTTCTTATTTTGATGGAAGCTTCGTACACTTCTTTATCCATTTGTTCTTTTGTAAGTTCAGAGGTTCCTGAGTATGTTCTATTACTTAAGGAAATTCGGTGGAAAACGGCTTCAACTATAATTACCGCTCCGTCTACTATCAGGCCGAAGTCTATTGCTCCCAGGCTCATAAGATTACCAGATACTCCGAATAGATTCATTATTGTAATTGCAAACAACATTGCCAGAGGTATAACTGATGCGACAACAAGTCCTGCCCTCAGATTACCCAGGAGTAGGACTAAAATAAAGATAACAATCAGTGCGCCCTCAATGAGGTTCTTTTCAACTGTTCCGAGAGTTCTACCAACAAGTTCAGTTCTGTCAATGAAGGGCTCGATAATTACTCCTTCTGGTAAAGATTTCTGAATTTGTACCATTCTCTCTTTCACGTGGCTGATAACTTTGCTAAAATTTTCTCCCTTTAGCATGAGCGTAATACCTGCAACTGCCTCTCCTTCTCCGTTCCTGGTGATCGCACCGAATCTCGTAGCACTTCCAAACTGTACAACAGCCACATCCTTAATTTTTACCGGTATGCCATTAACAGTTTTAATCACAATTTTTTCGATGTCAGCGAGATTTTTCACTAGTCCGATGCCTCTGATGAAATAAGCACTACTGTGGTGTTCAATATATGATCCACCAGTGTTTTCGTTATTCTGTTTAAGAGCATCAAAAATTTCGGGTATGCTTATATTCATCGCATTTAATCTTGCAATGTCAAGTGCAATTTCATATTGTTTGACGTATCCTCCCCAACCGCTTACTTCAGCAACCCCTGCAGTGCCAGCCAACTGTCTTTTTACAATCCAATCCTGAATTGTCCGGAGATCCGTGGCAGAATATCTGCTTTTGAATTCTGGTTTGGTATGTATCACATAATGATAAATTTCTCCTAATCCAGTTGTAATTGGAGCTAATTCAGGTTCAGCCATTCCCTGAGGTATTTGCGACTCAGCCTCCTTAAGTTTTTCTGAAATTTGTTGTCTTGCCCAATAAATATCCGTTTTATCTCTAAACACCACTGTAATCACTGAAATACCGGATCTTGATAGTGAACGTTTTTCTACCACATCAGGAATGTTGCTAATCGCAAGTTCAATAGGGGCAGTAATAAATTGCTCCACCTCTTGAGCACCCAGGGTGGGGGCTTGAGTAATTACCTGCACCTGATTATTTGTTATATCGGGAACAGCATCAATTGGAAGCTGAGTGACAGAATAAATACCAACTACTATTAATACCAGCGTGAAAAATCCAACAACTGCTTTATTATAAATTGAGAAATGAATTATCTTATCAAGCATTTAATTGCATGTTATTTGGTTAAAAAAGCAAGGGCCTGGTGCCCTTGCTATTGATGTTACGAATGTTTCTTGTCGTATTCGGCACAGGATGGATGTTTAGTACAATTAGCGCCTTCAGTACATTGCTCATGCGCTTCACATTCCGGATGTTCAGGGCAATTTTCTGATTTAGGACAGTTTTTTGCGTGCTCCTCGCACATTTTTGTGTCAACTTTGTTGCTGCAGCCTGAGAAAAATACTGTAGTAAGGATTGCAATTGATAAGATTACTTTTTTCATGGTATTTGTGGTGATTAATTACGTGATGAATTGTGAGAGTGATGCCAATTAATAATACCAGCAACCATATGAAATACACTATATCCACCAAGTAAGAAGTTCTTTTTCTGAACTTCTTCATAAGAACTTAAATAACAGGTGAAATACTGTATAGCAGCATCACTAGGATGCGGTATGTGCTGGTCTACTTAAATAAATGTTAGACCTTTGGCGGTTGCCAAACCGGAAAAAAAATATGCGGTAAAGATGGAGTGTAAGGAGCAGAAAAAACAGTCTCCACCTCTCTAACAATCCATTTACAATCCTGAATTTCCTTGTGCAACATAACGGTGGCACAAGTTGCACAAATGCACAGAGGCGCGCAAGGACCACATTCCGAGTCGATCACAACCTCGTGTTGACTACTTTCTATACATTCGTCTTGACCATTACAAGGAACAAAGACTAGTCCGATAAAATACAGCAGGAAAAAGGTATGCAGGAATTTTTTCAACGGTGCAAAATTAACAAATGTCCTTGAAGACACAAATTGTTTTAAATCAAGACATGTTTCCCTAAAGCCAATAAGATTAGCGAGACACATAGAAGGTCCATCATCAGGACTGGAAAATCCATTATTTTTATCTAACATAAATGAAATTGCTTTAATTAAAACTGAAAGAATGTGCCTTCGAACGAAGCACTTTTATGTATTAACCGAGCTGTGGCGGTTGCCAGATTGGAATAATAGCTCCCGGTTGTTTGGAAGCCTGATGAATGGAATAAACTGTATTGATTTCTGCTAATAAAACCTGGATCGGTTCCTGGTCAGCCAGTAAAAAATGCGCGGCGCAGCAGGAGCATACACAAAACGGCGTGCAGGTTTCATCTTCATGCTGCGTGTCGTCCTGACACATTTCACTTTTCTTTACGTCGTTACAATCGTCCGCGTCTCCACACGGAGCAACGGCTAGCGCAACGAAGTAAAGCATGAATATGAAATAGAGAATCCTTTTCAACGGGGCAAATTTAACAAATATCAGGCAAAATTAAAAATTTGATGTTACGGCGGTAAAGACCTTAATTGAATTATAAGTTATATTTGACTAATTACACTATCTTGAAAAAGCCACCAACAATCCTCTTAGTTGATGACGACGAGGACGACAGGTTCTTTTTGTCTGAAGCCCTTCGTGAGGTTAATCCAAAGGCATCATTAAAGCAGTTAGGAGATGGAGTGGAAGCACTTAATTTCCTTCAAAAGGAATGCGGAGGTGAAAATCCAACAAGCGACAAACCTGATATTATTTTTCTTGATCTGAATATGGCAAGGATTGATGGCAGAACTGCCACCAAAATTATTAAGAATAGTAAAGAGCTTTGTCATATTCCTGTGGTTATTGTTACCACCTCGCAAAACGAGCAAGAGCGGGAAAACTTAATAAAATTAGGTGCCAACGCTTTTTATACCAAGCCAACATCGTTGCCGGAGTTGAAAGATATAGTGCAGGAAGTGTATGACAGGTTCCTTGCAGCATAAAAAAAGACTCAGTTTTCGTGTACGAAAAATGACGCGGCTTAACCAGCCGGTTGTCCAAGAACTTCCATCCACGTTATTTTGTCTGAGTTTTTGAAAGTTTCTCCGTTACGGAGTATAAAACTTTTTGTTTGTGCATCAAATAAGGCGAGATTAATGTGATCGCCGTGACGCACTAACACCTGCTCGTTATGCTTTGGCAGGCGCTCTGAGGGGGCATACCAATGTGTCATACTGCAAAATTAAATACATAAAGGGGTAAAAGTCAAGAGGGGGAGAGAAATTCCAGGCCCTGTTAACATTAGAGTTACGACTCGTTTATAGTGTATGCTACTTTCCTTACTAGTTCAACTATCAGCAATATTTTGAAGCTAGGATATATTTTCAAGTTCTCTGAATCGATTTACAAAAGGTATCTTAAAATTGAATTGAATACAAAAGAGCTGTTAAAAATAGCCCTTTTGTATGATATCACCACACTAAGTTACTCTTTTACGATTATAAATGATTGTCGAGTTTAGCCTATTTTTACTTGTATAAAATACACAAGGAATGAGCGAGTATTTTGACTATTTTCTAATTGAAAGATCAAAGCTGTTGTGAATGCTAGTAATTTATTCATAAGGGTGACCTTTAAACAAAAAGGGAACTGAACTATTTCTGGCGGTCAAATTACTTTTTTCTCCACGACCAAATCATACACCACATCAACATAAGCAGGATTATCCGAGAAGAATTGCATCAAATCAAATATTCTCCGTGCTTGTTCCTCTTCCAATTTCGTTTCAGTTGTAAAAGTATAACTCTCGTTTTCTTTTTTACCAGGTCCAGCGGCATTTCCTTTTAGCGGTTCTTGATTCCTTATGGAATCCTCAGTATTTGATTTTTTCCGGAAAGAGGCCTCAAAAGACTCATTCTGTTCTTCCTGTGCGGGTGCTGAAGAATTAAACATGCTCCCTAACCCTCCCAAACTATACTTCAGACCCGGAAATTGTTGGGTTAGTTTTCCGAAACCTGAAATGATAGCTTCCAGGTCAAAATTTCCGTTAGTCGGCTGCTGCGTGCCATCTTCAAGCTTTTGAATATAAGCTTCCGCATCTGCAAGCCGCCTGATCAATTCTTGGTTCGTCTTTTCAAGTGATTCAGCAATCTCTCTGCAACTTTTTTCTTCGGGGTATTGTTCAGTTCTAAATTCAAAAGGTTTGGAACGGTGTGATCCAATAGTATTGTATGTGAGCACCTTTATTTGCTGTGTTTCCGGTCCGATCCAGACTTTGTAGCGATCAAATTCATCAACATGATTTGTTTTAGAAACGATACGCATTCCATCTACAAATATTTCGTAGA
>CAZFCR010000056.1:0-12747 GCA_964517305.1 uncultured Akkermansia sp. | reverse complement strand
AATTCTTCCATGATATTAAAAAAAAGAGGCTGCCCTTTTGAGACAACCTCTTTTTGTTTCTTTTACCGCGTAACCTTGTAAATAACTTAAAACTGCCGGAAGGGTAACTGCGTGTTTCAACCGAATTGTTACAGATCAAAGCCACCACAAAAAGTATAATAACACCGCTCAGAACCGGGTTAATCACATACCAGTAACCCAGGGCTTTTATTTTTTCTGAGCCGATGGTAGCAATGAGCGCTGTAGCTCCTCCCGGCGGGTGAAGCGTTTTAGTGATCTGCATCACAACAATAGAAATTGCTACGGCAAGCGATGGCGCCAACCATACCTGGCCAGGCAACATTTTTTGAATGGTAACGCCGATTAATGCGCTGAACAGATGCCCGCCTATCAGATTTCTGGGTTGCGCAAGCGGGCTGTGAACAATACCGTAAATAAGAACCGCGGAAGCACCAAAAGAGCCAATAAGAAAAAGGTTGTCAGGACCGTCGATCTTTCCAATCTGCATAAACGCGATCAGGGCAATGCCTGCAAAAGCGCCAATAAAAGTGATAAGGTGCTCGCGAAAATCGAGCAATGTTTCCTTGTAAAGTACATAACGCACTTTGCGCGCGTTTCTTTTGATCTGTTTTATTGGCGTCACGGCCGCAAAGATAAAAGAAGCAGGCATAAAAAACCCCGCCGGAGCGGGGATTAATTTGAAATTTTAATGCGTATAAACATCCTCACCTTTGTGCGTGCGCCAGGTGTTTTCAAAATATTTTGCATCGTCTTCGTTGCGGGGATGCACACCCATTACAATCTTTCCGCTTTTTAAACCACTTTCGTAACGTTTGGCTCTTTCTTCGGGAATGCCCCAGCCGATCAAAGCACCAATTAAACCGCCTGTAATTCCACCGGCACCGGCGCCAGCCAGTCCGGCTGCAATAGGGCCGGCAATTACCAGACCAAGACCAGGAAGAACAATACTGGTACCAAGGGCTGCCACTACGCCGGCTATGGCGCCAATGGTTCCGCCAATCGCCGAACCGGCGCCAAGACCTTCCATTGCTTTGTTCCCCAATTCGGTTTTATGGTGTTCGGCTGAGAAATGCTTTTTACGGGTATCGTCCGACATCAGCAGGTTAACATCGTCTTTTGTGTATCCACGTTCGTGCAAAGTGCTGTATGCTTTTTCAGCGCTGTCGCGGTCGCTGAACATCCCTGTTAACAGGGGTTTTCTTGAGGTTGTAGTTTCCATTGTTCGAGATTTAAGAATTTACACCTTACAAGTTAATTCCGTGCCAGCGGGTGCCTCCGCCCGGTAACCCGTTCTTTTTTCCAGAGTGGCGCCGGATATCCGAAAATAATTGTAATTCAAAAATTCTCTCTATATTAGTCGTGAACCGGCGAACCAATCTTCACAGTTTAATTAAGACCGGTGTTAAATATGATTAAACTTCGGAAAATTATTACCCAGCTGGATACCGCGGTGTATGAGAAGCTGGAAACATCGCTCGTAAAGAACCGCGCCGACAATTTTCTTTTTCTTTTGCAGTCTTACCGCAGTAACCTGCACAAGGACGATGAGATAGCCGATAAACTACAGCTCACCTCCAACTCCTTTTATGTGCTGAAATCGCGCCTGCATGATAAGATCCAGGAATATCTTTCGGGCGACATTCATGCCAGTAAAGAAGAGGTTACCAAGCTGCTTCATCAGATTCCCGAAACCTGTTACGGGAGTTCGCGCGAAGTAGCAACTGCTTTCCTTCAAAAACTGGAAAAAGAACTGTTGTTTTACGACATGCACAACGAGTTACTGGTAGTGTACAGCGCTCTTAAAAAAATTCATCTTTATTCTGATAAATATTTCAGCTACTCACAACTCTACAACAAACACATCGCCTTCAGTCTGTCCATCGAAAAGTCAGCTGAAATACTCGGTAACTTCAACGTGGTTCTCTCGCAATACAATTTTTCGCGCGATCCCAAACTACTCGACACCCTGCTCTTCCTGAAAAAAGGAATTAACGACCACCATTCACTTAACCCATCGCGTCAGATCGAGATCATCAAAAACATCATCAATCTGCAACTCTGTATTTTCTGTGATGTTGAACATCCCGGCAACAGCATCGAAGATCTTCTTGGTAAAACGCAGAAAATGATAGACGAGTTGCCGGAATCCTCACAGATCAAAAACTGGATCACTGTTACCGATTTTCTTTATTTTGAATATTATCACCGCGCTGGACAAAAAAATCTAGCGGCAGGTTATTATGAAAAAGTAAACGCGGGACTTAAAACGCTGTTGCTTTATACAAACATCAGCGTGACTTCATTTTTCCTGTTATCGCGGATCACTTTTCTACAGCAGGAAAAACGGCTTCACGAGATGGAACCCTTCACCGAAAATGACCTGCTGTACGACCCTAACGATACGCATACCAAGGTCATCATCTCTATATACCACGCCATGGTGTCGTATTACAAGGGGAAAATCAAAGAGGCAGCCAGTATACTCAACGAGGTGCTTAACATCAACAGTTTCAAAGATTTTTTCCACATCAACGCCGAGATAAAACTCAGCATGTCGTTCTTTTACCTTGAGCAAAAAGAATACGAGATGGCCGGCAACATACTCAAAAATCTGCACCGCAAAATCAAGTCGGAAGAAATGGAAAGTTATGTGAACATTCTTCACCTGATTAAGCTTTTTAATTATCAGATAAAAGAACCCAACACCAGGGTTACGCAGAAACAAAAAGACAACTTCGAATTGTTCCTGGCCCGCAACAAGGGGGCTACGAAGGTACTGGACTTTTTAACAGCGGAGCTCAGAAAAAAATACAGTTAAACCTCAAACGATTATGAAAAGAAAAGAGCCAAAATACAAATACGGCAACGTTATGCTGATCGATGATAACGAACTTGATAATTTCATCAATGAAAAAACCATTGAGGCCAATCATTTCGCGAAAAAAATATACATGAACACCAGCGCTAAAAGCGCACTCGAATTCCTCAACAACCTGATTATTATGGGCAAGGAATACGAAAACACCTTCCCGCAGGTGATCTTTATCGATATCAATATGCCGATGATGGATGGTTTCCAGTTTATTGAATACTTCAAAAAAAGCGACAGCGAGAACATTCTCAATCCAAAACTGGTTATCCTCACCTCGTCGGTTTACCATGAAGACAAACACAAAGCCATGGCGCTTTCTGAAGACATTATGTTTTTAAACAAGCCGTTAACCGGTGAAATGCTTAACATCATATAAATAAACGTCCCGCTCTCTGTTTTGATCTAATGCAAAAGAAGGTAAGGATCATTCATCTTGAAGACTCGAGTTCCGACGCCGAACTTGTAGTCATGCAACTTGAAAAATCAGGAATGACTTTCGATTACCTCCTGGTATCCCAGAGTAAGGAGTATGAAGATGCGATTCAGAATTTTAATGCCGACATCATCCTGAGTGATCACTCGCTTCCCTCCATGAGTTCGGCCGACGCGTTCAGCATTCTGAAAGCCTCAGGCAAGGAGATTCCTTTTATTCTGGTTACAGCAGCCGTCTCCGAAGAATTTGCCGTAAGCATGATCAAGGCCGGTATCGACGATTACCTGCTGAAGGACAAACTGCACCTGCTTCCCAACGCCATTAATACCGCGCTGAACAAGGCTCTTTCAGAAAAAAACCGGCAGGAACACCTCAGGGCTCTCATACGCCAGGAAAAAAAATTCAGGGCACTCCTTGAAAACAGCTATGAATCCATTTCCCTGGCCGACAAAGACCTCAACATTATTTACCGAAGTCCATCAGCTGTAAGGGTTACCGGTTATACTCCCGAAGAACTGGATTCGGCGAGCCTGTTTGACCGTACACACCCTGAAGACATTGATCACCTCAGGCATTTGTTCACGCAGTCGCTGAAAAGCCCTGGTGTTTCCATTAAAGGCAATTTCAGGGTTAAACACAAAAACGGGAATTACATCTGGCTCAATACCACCATCAGCAACCTTATTGCCGACGACAATGTAAACGCCATCGTGATCAACTACCGCGATGTAACCGAAAACAAAACATACGAAGCGGAACTTCTGAGGTCGAGTAAACACTTCAGGGCACTCATTGAAAATATTGCCGATGCCATAGTACTTCTTGATGCACAAGGCTGCATCATTTATCTCAGTCCCTCGGTCACCCGCATCACAGGATTTAAAAACTCTGAAAGCTTAAACACGCCGTTTCCATATTTACTGGAAGAAAACAAAAAAGAACGCGCGAATATCTTTTTTGCTGAGCTATTGGGCACGAGGGGCGTACCGGTTCACAAAGAGTTTAAGATCAGACATAAAGACGGCCATTTTATATGGGCCGAAGGCACTTTTACCAACCTCATTCATGAAGAAGCGGTTGATGCCGTTGTATTGACATTCAGAGACATTACGGGCAGAAAAACCGCAGAACGTCTGTTGCGAAAGTCGGAAGCCAACCTCAGAACCATTTTCGAAAACACCAGCGTTTCCTATGTCCTTCTCGATCCCTCGTTCGCGGTGATCCATTTTAACCAGCTCGCGAAAACAAGGTACAAACGTTTCATTGATGTAACGCTTGCCGAAGGTCAGAAACTTACAGAACTTGTGAAGCCTGAAAAAAAGAATGAGAGCCTTGAAAAGTTCAGAGCCGTGCTGGGCGGAAAAAAAATAGCCTATGAAAAATGTTTCGAAAACGGTGACGGAAGCGCAACATGGTACTATGTAACGATGATGCCTGTTTACGACAACGAAAAACAGGTACTTGGCATCATGATTTCCAGCGAAGACATCACCGAACGTAAGAGCGAAGAGCTGGTACGCGACAAAATGACCTCCGACCTTGTGCAGCACAATAAAAACCTTGAACAGTTCGCTTACATCATTTCACATAACCTCAGGTCGCCGGTTGCCAATATCCTGGGTCTGGCCAATCTGCTCAGAGGCGGATCTACCCTGAATCCCGGAGAAGTGATGCGCTGCCTTGAGGGTGTTGTATTATCGGCAAATAAAATAGACGAGATCATCCGGGATCTGAACATGATCCTTCAGAAAAGACGCGATGTGCACGAAACACGGGAAATTGTAAGCCTGCCTGCCCTCGTAAATGATATTAAAACACTGATCAGTGACCTGATAGAAAAAGAAAACATTGTTGTTGAAACTAACCTTTCTGTCAGCCGGCTTTTTACCGTTCGCAGTTACCTTCACAGCATCTTTTTTAACCTTATCAGCAACGCCATCAAATACCGTAACCCTGAAATCAAGAGTCAAATCGCCATCAGCAGTACCCGGGCGGGAAACAAGGTTGTGCTTAATTTCAGCGACAACGGACTGGGTATTGATTTGCAGGCACATTCAGAAAAAATATTCGGACTGTATAAAAAGTTTCATCTCCATGTTGATGGAAAGGGCATGGGATTGTATATGGTAAAAACCCAGGTGGAGATGCTCGGCGGATCCATTCAGGTAGAATCGCGAGTGAATACAGGTACCCGGTTTATTATTGAATTTCCCTGGGACATGACTTTCGCGCCTTAAACACCGGCGGCGAAGACGTACAATTCTCGGTAAAATCTTACATCTACCGTTTTCAGGATGTATTTATTTAGCATATAACAAGCATTGTGCTTAGATTTATTCTGCTTAACGAACTCAATGAACCTTAATACCTTGCAGGAAAACTCAGCGCTCAGCACACTCATAAACAAACATGCGCAGAACATTGTGTCTGATGCTGAAAAAAAAGAACTCTATCTTCTTCTCAAATCATTTGAGTCTGCGCGCGCTGCGCTGGAGTTTAAAGTAGAGCAACTGCAGGAAGAAAATCTTAAGCTTAAAAATGAAAATTCGGCTTTACGGGCTGCAAAGAAAAAAACTCCTGCAACCTCTACCACCAAGGAAGTACCCGTTAAACGTCCTTTCTCAAAAATCATACAAAACGAAGAAGTTCACAGGGAAGATCTGGTGTACAACAAACCCGATCTGAACCGGCTTTTTGAAAACCTGGATGAAACTTTGTTTACGTTTGACGCTGAAAAAAATATTTTCACAAACATTTCTTCTGCCTGTGAACGTATTTTTGGCTACACACCTGAAGACTTTTACAACGATTGCAGTCTGTGGAAACAGATGATCCACCATGAGGACTTTGAAAAATCAGAAGAACTCCTCGCTTACCTCAACAATGGCGAAAAACTGCACATCTGTTACAGGATCATTCACCGCAATGGCAGTGTGCGCTGGATAGAAAACACCATTATTCCTACGCTGGGCAAATCGGGCCGCTTAATTCGTGTAGAAGGACTTTCGCGCGATGTAACCGAAAAAATAAAAACAGAAAGTAAGATCAGGCAGAGCGAAGCCAACTCGCTTGCCCTTCTCGAAAACACCGGTGCCAGTACCTGGTCGCTCGACCGGGAAGGACGACTTGTTATCTTTAACCGTGAATTTGCCGGTTCGTTTTACCAGTTTACCGGACGGTTGCCTCAGAAAGAAGACAATTTTCTCAGGTTTCTGAAAGAATACGGCGAACACGAGTGGCTCTTATTGTTTCAAAGAGCACTTACGGGCGAAAAAATAAACCAGGATACCAAAAAGAACAACAATTCTGGTGAAACTGTTTACCTGAAGATCTCCATCCAGCCAATTTATATCAACAATCAGATCACCGGCGTTTCCTGCTCAAGCATCGATACAACGGAGTCGGTTATTGCTGAAAGGATGATCAAACAAAGTGAGGCTAACCTGTACGCCATTATCAACAATACCAACGATGCCATCTTCTCTGTTGACCGCACCTACCGCTTGATTACACTTAACAATGCCTACCGCAGGTTCATTGCCGAGCATACAGGTAAAGAGGCCAGACAGGGCGATCCGTTTTTTTATCACCAGAAAGATCCAATCATTAACAAGGTGTGGAAACAATACCTCGACAGGGCGCTTACCGGTGAAGCATTCAAGGTTGATTCGTACAATGTGATCAAAAATGAAACCGTTTTTTTTCAGATCTCATTTAACCCCATCAAGGAAAAAGACCGCATCATTGGTGTAGGTTGTTTTGTACGCGATATCACCGACGAAAAACACAGCGCAGAAAGGCTGATGTCGAGCGAAACCAAATACAGGCATCTTTTTGAAAATAACCCATCACCGATGTGGGTGCTTGACAAAACCAGCAACCGCTTCCTGAGCGTGAATGAAGCCGCTATCAAACACTACGGCTACACAAAAGAGGATTTTTTAAACATGACCGCGCTGGATGTAGTTGCACCTCATCTGCGCGACAGTTTCCAGGAACTGAACGAAACAGGCATGCTGCCTGATAAAGAATCGCAGCAATGGGAGCACCTGAAAAAAGACGGCAGCACCATTACCGTTGAAGTAAACCTGAACCACATTGATTTTGAAGGCCGGCCGGCCCTGCTGATCATTGCACAGGACATTACCGAAAAGGTAAAAGCCGAGAAAAAATTAAAGTCCATTAACGAACGTTATGAATTGGTAACAAAAGCCACCAACGATGCGATCTGGGACTGGAATTTACAATCGAACAAAATTTTCTGGAGCGAGGGTTATGACAAATTGTTTGGATATACGTCAAGTGAAAACAAAACCATATCCTGGACTGAACGCATTCACCCCGACGATATTCAGAAAGTAACAAAAGGAATTGCAGATGCCATTAAAAACAAAAAAAAGGATTTCTGGGAGGAAGAATACCGCTACCTGAGGGCCGACGGTACTTTCGCGCAGATCTACGACAGAGGTTTTGTTGTTTACGACGAAGAGAAAAATCCGATAAGGATGGTGGGTGCCATGCAGGACATTTCGACAAGAAAAATGGCGGAAGAGCGCCTTTACAAATCAGAAGCCAATCTCAGGAATATTCTCGAAAGTTCTGACACTGCTTATGTATTGCTGGATGAAAATTCTGTCATACTCTCATACAACCGCCTCGCTCTCGAACTTTCAAAAAAGGAAATTCACAACGAGATCGCCGAAGGTAAAAACTATCTTGAACTGATGCCGCTCGCCCAAAGACCCGCAATTCAGGAACGCATTAACCATGTTCTTGCTACCGGAAAACCGGTGGCGTACGAAGCAGGCTACATGGAGAATAGCGGATCAATTACCTGGCTCTACATGCGCATGCACCCGATCTTTAACAACACAGGTAAAATCAACGGATTAAGCATAGGCGCCACCGACATTACCGAAAGAAAAACAGCGGCGCAGCGTCTTGAAAAATCAGAGGCCAACCTCAGCACCATCTTCAACAACACCGATGTTTCCTATATCCTGCTCGACAGCAACCTCCGCATCATCTCGTTTAACACGCGTGCGCAGCAGGGCATCGCTAATAAATTCGGTACCCGGATCCGCGAAGGCATGCCTCTTTCGCAGTGTATCCCTGACGAACAACGTCAGTTGCCTGAAGAAGATGTTCTAAAACTAAAAAGCGGAAAAAAACTGCAGTACGAAAGAAACTTCAAACATGCCGACGGCTCAGAAAGCTGGTCGAGTCTCAGTCTGCTCCCCGTAATTGACCGGGACAAAAAAATGTTAGGGGTGATCATTGCTGTGGAAGAGATCACCAACAGAAAAAACACCGAACTCGAAAAAGACAACATCACCAAGGAACTTATACAGAGAAACAAAGATCTTGAACAGTTTGCCTACATCATTTCGCACAACCTGAGGGCTCCTGTAGCCAATATCACGGGCCTGTCGAACATCCTGCTCAGTTCACAGGATCTGAAGAGCGCTGATTTTAAAACCTGTTTAAAAGGCCTTGCCATGTCGGTTTCAAAACTCGACGAAGTGATCATTGATTTAAACTACATTTTACAGGTTCGAAAAGAAATCAACGAGAAAAAAGAAGAAGTCAGTTTCGCAGGATTGATCTCGGGAATTAAAACCAGTATCAAAACACTCATTGAAAAAGAAAACGCCGAGATTGTTTACGACTTCAAACCATGCGACAGTTTATTTACACTAAAAAGCTACCTCAACAGTATCTTTTATAACCTCATTCTTAACAGCATCAAATACCGTCATCCATCGCGCAGACCGCTGATAAACATTACCAGCAGGATCAAAGGACAAAAACTGATCCTGATCTTCAAGGACAACGGCCTGGGGATAGATCTGAAGGTGAACCAGAACAAAGTGTTCGGGCTCTACAAAAAATTCCACCAGCATTCCGACGGAAAAGGCATGGGCTTATACATGGTTAAAACGCAGGTCGAGATCCTGGGCGGTAAAATTCATCTGAACAGTGAGGTGGGTCTGGGAACTGAGTTTATCATCGAACTCGATATGCCCTAGCTTAACGAGAAAAGAAAGAACCTTACATCTGTAACCAAACGCGCGCGGTTTAAAGTACCGTAAATGCTGTTGCAACTATCTTTGCAGTGTAAACGGAAAATACCATGCAGATCGAACACTCATCTTTTTATAGCTTTGTTAAACTAAGCGAACAGCAGCGTCGCCGGCTTTTAAAAGAAAAAGGAACCTTATTAGACACCGAAAACAATGCCGACAACATTGTAAAACTTTATTTCCTGGATGGATTTTATGTTGAAGAAATCATCCCTCTGAACTCTCCCGGCACTTCGGAGATTGTACCTTTTAAACGCGGCTACAAACTTGAAAGCTACCGCGCGACTGAATCTGACAACAGCAGCATCAAACCAAATTCATCAAAAAAATTTCTTTTCCTGGCCTGATAGCACAGGTCAGAATACACCTGCTCCTCCTTTTTCTCCACCTCCTTTCACTTCTCTTCACTGCAAACCTGTATGGGAATTTTTAAGCAGCTCATACAACCCGACCTCCAATAGCGCCGCCTGAAAAAACACATCCTTTAGGATGTGTTATGTATTTATGCATGGAACCACGTGTGAGTGCATTTTGAAAATTACAGACTTACCCAAACAAATTAAATCTTACATGTGAAACTACGTTTATCAGTTAGGAAATAGTTTGCTGCATGTTTGACCGAGATTTGTATCAAATAAATACCATGAAAACAACATTACCTTTATCACATGATTTAAAAGCGAACTGCTCTATATTTATAATCGCTTTAATTCTTATCATCAGCAGCGTAGTTAACGCTCAGAACAAAAACCTTAACCCAACCAACACCGTACTTGGCGTTGACATCTTTTCATCCGGCAATGCGCACGGTTCTTTTACCTCTCCCTATATACAGTTCTCTAAAAAAAGGAACAGCATCGCATTTGGTCCTCTGCTTCAAAACTGCTCGATGCAGATAAGGGGTGCCAGAATGGTATATGCAAAAACCCTGACGGGCCAGCCCGCTTCCAATGGCGGTTATTACGGGGGATATAAAGATCTCTTCCAGATGAGTTTCTTTTCTTATGCTCAGTACACCGATGGACTGCCACTGGCGCATTCGGTTATTGCGGATGAAAGACGAATTGTAAGAACACAGGAAATTGATTTCGATAACCTGCTCTTTAAAACCGCTGAAACAGGCGCGGGCTTTGAATTCAAGATCAACTTTACCAATCATTTAACATGGAAGAATTATGTAGCTGCAGCTGTATTCTATCACTTTAATTATGTAAAAGGTCTTGACCACGAAAAAATAGCACCTGTTCTGACGCTTGGCACCGGTGTAGCATTTGATTTTTAATGATCATGAAGACCAGGGCCATCATACTGTTATTTTTTGCTGCAACCAGCCTGCTCCGCTCGCAGTCGGCTTCGGACTTCGAACCGAAAGCCGCAGGTAAAATTCCGGGCCGCAGCATCAAACGGTACATTTTCGTTCAGAATCTGCCGATACTGAATGCAGACAGTGCGATGCGTCTTATGTCACAACCTGAAAAAGAAAATTTTAATTATGAAACTCTTTTTGCAGCAGTTGCCGTTGAGCCTGTTGCCGATCCGATTACCACGCCCCTATTTAATGTGAAACAAAAAGAAATTAAACATGAAAGGAAAAATATTTACCCAACTCTTGGCACTCGTCTGCCTGTTCATTCCTTTAAAAGACAAAGCAGGTAACCGCAACGACAGTACCGCGTGTTTATACCTGGTTGGCGTAATTGAGAATGCAACCGAAAGTGCCGATACCTGTTTTATTGAATTTATAACACCGGACATGAAGATTGACACTCTTTTTCTTAAGCCCGGAAGAAAAAAATTCAGGTGCCAGCTCAGGAAAAACGAATACTATACCGTAAGAATTTCAAAAAAAGGATATGTTCCAAAATTAATCTGCATCAATACCGAAATGCTGAATGATCCGGGACGCCTGGGTTGGTTTGAGTTTGAAACGAGCCTGTTTAAGAAAGAAACTGCTGAAAAATTAAACAAGGACGCCCTCGATTTTCCTGTGGCCATCATTTATTTTGACCGGCAAAAAGAAACATTCGCTTATAACGAAAACTACACCAAAGACCTCCTGAAAGAATTGTACAAACCCGGAAGTCGCCAATAATCGCTGTTTCTGAACATGTGAATATAATTACTCAGTTCGGTAGCCAAAACCGGCTGTACGTCTGATAAATCCTTGTGCATAGCCTGTTTAACAGATGGCATATTTTTATATCCCTTAAATAAAAAACGGATATGGAAAATAAAGATCAGAACAAAAAAACAAAGGACTCAGAAAAATTTCCGGCTTACCCGCACTACAGCAGCAGTGAAGACGTATACAATCAGATGAAGGAGGAGGCTGACCTCGACCCGGAAGATCCGTCAAAAATAAAATCGCCCAACGAAGATCCTGATGCACCCAACGAAAAAGATTTCAGTCAGTCGCTGACCGGCGACGACCTTGACGTGCCTAACACTGACGATGAATTGCCTTCAACCGAACAGGGAGGCCTGGAAGATGAAGAAAATGATTACTACAGCCTTGGTGGTGATAACCACAACAATCTGGAAGAGGAACAGGGCAGTTAATCAATCGGCTGTTCCGGCAGCATTACCCCACTGGAGCCAGCGGGGAAAAAAGGTATAACTTAAAGAGAGATAAGAGAGACGTGGTCGGAGTGTTGCCGAATATACAGTGCTCCGGCCTCCGCTTTCTGCGTAATTAGAATAAAACACATCCGCCACATTGTTTAAGCCGTATTGGTAACTCAGCGTGAACTGATGCCGGCGCATGCCCTCAGAAAAACGGATCAGCGTTACAGCGGCATACAGGTCGGGTGAAAACCGGAAAGGTCTGCGTTTGTAAAAAGCAACACCGCCAACGGTGGATAAACTGTCGCCCGCATTTTCCGCAGGAATAAATTCTGTTTTTTGCCTGATATCTGAATTAAATGCTGCCACCACGCCTGCCTGGTATTCAAAGAGAAATTTTTTTTCTCCCAGTGTGCGTTTAAAACCAACGATCAAAGGAATTTCAATGGCATTGACGCTGTTCCTGTATTGCATGCTGCCCTTTATAGTTGTGAGCGGAAAACTGTCCTGATTAAAACTGAATTGTTTAACTACAAAACCGGCTCCCGAACGCACCGACCAGTTGGGATGCAGATCAAAAACAACCGGTACAGATAACCCCAGCCCCTGATCCATCATGGGCATGAAAAGGTCCGGATCGTATTCAGAAGCGGCTTTGTGAAAAAAAGTATTGTTCACGCCCGCGTTCAATCCAACGCTGATCTGGGCTTTGGCTGCCGGAGCAAAAAGTCCTGCACAAAAAAATATTCCGGCAAAAACTAAGGGGTTTGAAGCTA
>CAZFCR010000055.1:0-12764 GCA_964517305.1 uncultured Akkermansia sp. | reverse complement strand
TACCGAATAAGTAGTGGTTACACTTGGATTAACAACTATCGACGAGGCGGTCTGCCCCGCGTCGCTCCAGGAAATATTGCTAACCGCATCGGTGCTTAAAGTTACCTGGTCACCAATACAGATAGGATTTGCGCTTGCTGAAAGACTAACGTTACACAGCCTGGTAATGTATACCGCACCGTGACCGGCTCTGATGCCGGGAATATTCACCTGGTTGGTGCCCGAATTAAAAGATCCGCCGCCGCCGCCGTGACCAAGCATGTCAGAAGAAGATGGACTCCAGGTACCGCCCTGACCACCGCTGTATCCGCCGCCACCGCCGCAGCGGTTGAGTGAATTGTGCCAGCCTGCGCCGCCTCCTCCAAAACCGCCATCACCACCATTGTATCCGCCACCGGATAAACTGGCATCTCCGCCTGCACCACCATTTACAAAAGCCTGACCACCGGTAATACCATTTGAAATACCATCGGTGAGAAGTCCGCCACCGCCGGCAGCCGGACCATTGGTTACCCCGTTATTGCCACCATTGCCGTTTACGCCGCCACCACTGCTGTTGGTGCTGCCACCTGAGGTAGTTGTAAACGCGTTGTTGGCTGAAGGAGGTCCGTTTAAAAACGGATCCGTTTTTCCACCACCACCGCCGGCAACTACAAGGGGCACATTGTTGGCATCGGTTACAAAAGAACCACCACCGCCGCCTCCACCATCGGTAGCGCCGTAATTATAACCGTCTCCGCCTTTCTGACCAACAAGGATCCGGATCACCTGACCGGCAGTGAGATTAAACTCACCGCTCATATCCGCACCCAGTCCTCCTCCTGGTTGTCCTTCACAACCTCCCTGTGCGCCCAGCGCGCGGATAATGTAATTACCAGAACTGGGCACCACCCATTCCTGAATACCATTCACCGATGTAACCTGACCATTCAGATTAGTTAAAGCGTAGGCAGAGTTTACCTGCGTTTGATTGGGGCCAAAACGTCCGGTAGCCCCGGCGTTTGTGAAACTATAAGTGGTTTGCGCGAATCCGGTAACCGCGGCAAATGCAACAGCGACGCCGGTTGCGAGGCTCCTTAGAAACCTGCTGGGAAGAAGCAACCCTGAAGTGGTGTAGTTTTTTTTCATGCGGAGATTTTTAGTGTTAATAATTGTTATAGATAAAAATAGTAAAATCAAAATGCTAACAATACTAAAATCTGAAAATTAACAGTCCGTCTTTTAAGTTTTAACAAATAAAAAAGCCCCTGCTATGTTTAGCAGAGGCTTTCTTAATAAAGTGATACTGATTATTGTTTTACGATCTTCGAAACGCTGGTTCCTTTGTTATCTGTTACGTGAACAAAATAAACACCGGCAGCCTGGTTGCTGAGATCTACTACAGTTTTGTCAGTAGAAATAACATTGCTCAATACAAGTTTACCATAGATGTCGTAAACATTAACGTTGTTACCTGCAGCTTCTACTGTAAACAAGCCTGTTCCAGGGTTTGGATACACAGAAACCTGAGATACACCATTTGTCTGCTCGGCAATACCGGTACACCTGTTTACGTTTACCGTAACCGCAGCTGTTTTAGAGCAGCCATTCGCATCGGTTCCGGTAACAAAATAAGTATAAGCAACGTCAACCGGAAGCATGTAAGTTTGTGCTGCGCCTACATCACCCGTGTTCCAGGTATAAGTAGTAGCGCCGGTAGCGCTGAGGTTAACACTTTCGCCCTTACAGATGTTCATTTTATCGCTCGAAGCAGATACGTTAGGCAGGTTGTTCACCGCTACAGATACTACATTACTGATCACACAGTCGTGAACATCTGTTCCGCTTACAGTATAAACTGCCGAAGAAGTAGGTGTGATGTTTGAAATATTAAAGAAAGAACCGGTGCTCCATGTGTAAGTGTTGGCTCCTGAAGCGGTCATTTGTAACGACTCGCCGAGACAAACTGAAGTAGCTGGTGTTACGGTAAGTGAATTGGTGTTCACCGGAACGGTTACAACCTCATCTTTACTGCAACCTGCAGCACTGGTACCTGTAAGTGTATACACAGTTGTTGAAGAAGGATTAACAAGAACAGAAGATCCTGATCCACCCGGATTCCACATATAACTTGCCGCGCCGTTAGCTGAAAGTGTAGCAGTGTTTCCTACACAAAGAACTGAAGGAGAAACAGCGATTGCCATTTGTGGTAAAGGATTCACCTGAACGGTTACGATAGCTGAAGAAACACAGCCAAGGTTATTGGTTCCTGAAACAGTATACGTAGTAGTGGTGTTTGGAGAAACAACCAATGAACTGTTGTTTGAACCGTTGTTCCAGGTGTATGACAATACGCTTCCCGCGGTGAGTGTAGCAGAAGAAGCCTCACACATTGCAACAGGATTGCTCGCCAGAGAAACACCTGCGCCATTCATGTTGTAAGAAAGGATTACCAATCCATTACCTGTCTGGAAACCGCGTGTATGAACTACTGAAACGCTGTTGGTTCCAACGTAGTTGCTGCCGCCGCCGCCGCCACCATAGCTGGCGCCACCGCCACCATAATAACCGCCGCCGCCGCCGCCGCCATAAGTAGAACTTCCGTTACCACCCATACCTAAAGAGCCGTTAAAGCCAAGTCCGCCCTGATTGGTGCCACCAGCTGACTGAGTTCCGCCAGTTCCAACATAAGAGTTTTGCTGACCACACTGCCAGCCGTCTTCGCCAATAAGTCCGCCACCGTGACCGCCTTCGTTCTGGAGACTGCAGTTTAAACCACCGCCGCCGCCGCCGCCGGCAACTAATTCACGATTGGCAAGTGCTGTACCGTTGATACGGATATCAGAGGCACCGCCACCAACTCCACCGTACTGTCCGTTGCCGGTACCACCGCCGTTGTAGCCGTTAGCACCACCAACATAAATATAAAAAACCTGCCCTGCTGTTACATTGTATTCTGCTACAACACGTCCACCGCGACCGCCGTTATTAGCGCTCAATGGTGATACAGCTCCTTCCGCTCCCCTGATGTCTACTGTCATCACAGTCACACACGAAGGCACCGTAAATGTCTGCACGTTACCTGTAAAACTGTAAGTTGTTACGGTTTGTGCGTTGGCACCTGCACCACACAGAATCATTGCTCCTGTAGTAATGAGTGCGTTTTTAATTTTTAAGTAACTTTTTCTCATTTGATAGTTTTTAGAAGTTTTGTTTAGTCAGTATATCCGCTAATATAGGTTTTGTTTAGTTTGGTTTAACTTTTTAATATTAAAAATTAATTAGGATTTACTTAATCCTAATTTAGGAAACAAAACCTGCTATAGAGTATAGCAGGTTTTGCAATAAAGGGGGTGTGTCTTAATTATTCCTTGATCAGTTTGCTCACGTGCACATCCTGGCCATTTTCGCTCAGGTGTACAAAATAAACACCGTTCGCCTGGTTGCTAAGATCAACAAAAGTGCGGGTGCCTGATAATTGCTGCGTGCTGATGAGCGCGCCGGTCATGTTGTAAACCCTGATGCTGGTGTTGGCTTTCACGCTTGCCACAGTGATTCCAAAAACACCTTTACCCGGATTCGGATAAATGCTCATGAAACCATTGGCAGGAAGCACTTCTTCAATACCGGTACATTTACTTACCAGTACTGAAACGCTTGCGGTGTTAGAGCAACCATTGGCATCTGTGCCGGTTACAGTATAATAATACGGTACATCTACATTCAGCACATAGTTTACTTCAGCGCCGGTATCACCATTGTTCCAGGTATAGGTTGTAGCCCCACCACCGGTAAGTGTGATGGACTCACCTTTACAGATCTGCTGCTTATTGGCCGAAGCGGTAACATTTGGTTTTGGATTCACGCCCACAGAAACAGAATTGCTGAGTACACAGTTGTGAATATCCACTCCGCTCACATTGTACACTGTTGCAGTTGCAGGCGAAACAGGGATAGAAGCGAAATTCGACCCGTTTGACCAGGTATAAGTATTTACGCCGCTGGCACTGATGTTAACTGTTGTGGTTTCACAAATTGTGAGGCTTGGTGTTACAGTCAAAGAATTGCTGTTTACTGTTACAGGGATGCTGATGTTGTTCACACAACCCGCGGCACTGGTACCTGTTACGGTAACTACGCCGCTCATTGTCGGGTTAAAGGTAACGTTGGCACCCGAACCGCCTGTGCTCCAGGCGTAAGAAGCTGCGCCGCTGGCATTAAGCGAAGCTGTTCCGCCCACACAAACAACACTTGGAGTGCTCATACCGCTCATTACAGGCAAAGGATTAACCGATACAGTAATAATTGCAGTAGTGATACAGTTAGCAGTGCTTGTTCCGGTTACCGAATAAGTAGTGGTAACAGAAGGACTCACCACGATAGAAGATGCAGACTGTCCGCCCGCGCTCCAGCTGATGTTGCTTACCGCATCGGTACTGAGGGTTACTGAATTGCCTTCGCAGATTGGATTGGCACTTGCAGCCACACCAACATTACACAAAGGCGTAATCAGCACGCGACCGTGTCCGAAAGAAGCGATCTGGTTCGAAGATGTGTTCACTGCGGTATTGATGATGTAAGAACTGCCTCCGTGACCGGAAAAATAGCAGCATCCGCCGCCACCGCCGCCTACAAATCCGCCGCCGCCGCCACCGCCACCGGTAGAGCATGAGCAAGATGATCCGCCGCCGCCGAAGCCGCCTTCACCATAAGTACCACCTGGCCATCCACCGGCCTGACCACCGGCCTGACCATTGGCACCGTTAAAAAAAGATTGTGCTACAGTAGTATAAATAGCATAGAAAAAATGAACACCATTCACATTGGCACTCGCACCTGAACTGCCGAACTGCTCAGCAGAAGTACTAACTGGTGCACCAGTTACCCTTGCATCCTGGCCGCTGTTGGGTTGCTGCGCCGCTCCGCCACCGCCACCGGCAGCAACAAGCAAAGTTCCGTTCTCTGCAACAAATGAACCGCCACCGCCCCCATCGCTGTTGTTAGGGCCGTATGAAGAACCCATCTGACCTACAACAATGCTTAAAACGCTTCCCGCGGTCAAATTAACATCGCCCACTACTCTTGCGCCGTAACCTGATAGCGAGGGAACCATTCCGCCACTTGCGCCCCAGGCTTCAATCCTGTACAGTCCGCTTGTAGGCACCGAGATGGTTTGAACACCCTGGCTTAAACTGCCTACAAGTCCGTTAAGATTGGTGGCAGCATACGCAGCATTCATTTGCGCCTGCGTTGGTCCTAACCTTCCGGTTGCACCTGCATTGGTAAAAGTGTATGTTGTTTGTGAATTGAGTTGTGCACCCAAGGTCACAAGTCCAACACAGGTCAAAGCCCTTGAATAGGTTCCGGCTGTCTGGATTAAATTTTTTAATTTTTGTTTCATCTGATTTTTGGTGTTGACCGCGATCAACTTTTAATTTTATAATTTAAGTTCGTCAAGGTATAAAAAAGCGGAAGCAAACCCGGGGCTTACTTCCACTTCCTTACCAATTCTAATGTTTAATTAATTTAAAGCTTTGAACCTCTTTGTTTTTTTCGCTCAGGTAAATAAAATAAACACCATTTACTTCTGAACGCAGATCGAGTTCATTGTTTCCGGCATTCAGCACCTGTGTTTTAACCAAAGCACCAAGTGCGTTGTACACCCTGATGTTTGCTCCTGGTGCCGTATTACCAGCGTTAACGCTGAACAAGCCAGTACCCGGGTTTGGAAAAATGTTCAGGCTGGAAACAGTGTTTTCTTCAATGCCTGTGCACTTGCTTACCATTACCACAGTTGTAGCGGTGTTGCTGCAGCCATTGGCATCTACACCCGTTACAGTGTACGAATAAGGCAGGTCGATTGGCAGTGTATAAGTTACCGAAGCGCCGGTATCGCCATTGTTCCAGGTGTAGGTACTTGCACCCCCCGCGTTTAATGTTACAGCTTCTCCCTTACAAACTGTTTGTTTGCTGCTTGAAGCGGTCACGTTCGGATTCGGTACTACAGCCACATTCACCGTATTGGAAAGCACACAGTTGTGCACATCCACACCTGATACAACGTAAGTTGTAGACGTGGCCGGTGATACAGGAATAGATGCGAAAATTGAACTGGTGCTCCAGGTATACGTTACTGCGCCGCTGGCACTGATGTTCACGGATTTACCAAGGCATACTGTTGATGGAGGGCTAACAGTCAGCGAATTGGTGTTAACCGTCACGTCTACTGTTGCGGAATTAACACAACCCGCGGCGCTAGTTCCTGTAACCGAATAAACACCGCTTGAGGCAGGTGCGACAGTTACGTTGGCGCCCGATGAAATACCGGTCCAAACATAAGTTGCTGCGCCACCGGCGCTAAGATTAGCAACGCCACCCACACAAACAACGCTTGGCGACGATTGTGTATAGATCTGCGGCAATGGATTTACAGTAACTGTAATAAAACTTGATGTGATACAGTTGGCTGTGCTGGTACCTGTTACAGAATAAGTGGTGGTAACACTTGGCGATACATTGATAGAAGTATTGCTGCTGCCACCTGACCAGGAAATATTGCTTACCGCATCAGTGGTCAGCGTAACTGAACCACCTTCGCAAATAGGGTTGGCGCTCGCCGCGATGTTTACAGAGCAAAGTTTAATAATGCGCACGTAACCTTCTCCGGTGTTAAAACCACCATCGGCGAGATTAAACATGGCCGGTGCCTGGTAGCTTCCGCCACCACCGCCTGCATTGGGATTGATGTTCTGGTTAGAACCACCGCCACCTGAGTAGCCGCCGCCGCCGCCGCCGCCACCGGTATTACCGTGCGAACCGCCGCCGCCGCCAAAACCGCCAAGGGCCTGGTAACAAGTGCCACCACCGGTGCCACCATTTAAAAAAGAAACTCCACCCGATCCCGAGCAGGCCGATCCCTGCGTACCGTTGGTGGAGAATCCACCACCGCCG
Source organism: uncultured Akkermansia sp. (assembly GCA_964517305.1). Classification (GTDB taxonomy): domain Bacteria; phylum Bacteroidota; class Bacteroidia; order B-17B0; family Aurantibacillaceae; genus Aurantibacillus. The sequence continues at coordinate 5,834 of CAZFCR010000055.1, read as the reverse complement.
CCGCCCCAGCCGCCGCTGCCACCGTTGCCGCCGTTGCCACCTGAACCACCGGTTCCGCTGCCACACAGCGAGTTTTGTCCGCTGTTGCCATACGATCCGTCTGAAGAAGGCACTGAACTTCCCAATGGCAGATAATAGCCGGCACCACCGCCACCAACAATGATGGGCGTATTATTGGCAAAATCTACCACGTAAGTACCACCACCACCGCCGGCAGAGTTGTTATTGCTCACCACTCCTTCAACGCCGCGCTGACCCACCAGGATCCGCAGCACTGTTCCGGCCTGAAGGTTAATATCACCTTCAACGATGCGCCCCCTGCAGCCAAGGTTGTTCACCATGCCTCCACCTGCAGCTCCCGCAGCAATAATGCGGTAGTCGCCCGTTGCGGGAATGGTAAAGGTTTGGATGCCACCGGTTACAGTAACAGATCCGTTAAGATTGGTTGCTGAATAGGCAGTATTGATCTGGGCCTGCGAAGGACCATTTTGTCCGGTTGCACCGCCGGTTGAAAAAGAATAGGTGACAGTTTGTGCGAAGAGACCTGCAGGCACCGCTGCGATAAAGCTCAGCAGTGCCGACTTTATCATGTTATAATTATTTCTCATGTGATATCATTTTAAACATTAAGCCACAAACGAGCGCGGTGAACCATGTCCACCGACCCGTAATCTGGCATTTCAATAAATTTGGATTAAAAAGGAATGAGAACTTAAAAGAGCCCCTGTTTTACAGGGGCTCCTTAAAATTAGTTGCTTTTTACAAGCTTGATCACCTGAGTGGTTTCGTCTGCCTGGATACGGATGTAATAAACTCCGTTAGAAAGCTGGCTAATATCGAAATCGGCGTTCACAGCTGATGTGCTGGTAGATACAACAGTTCTGCCCATCATGTCAACAACACTGATGTTTTTTACAGAACCATTCTCCATCTGCACAGTGAAAAGACCTGTGTTTGGATTAGGGAATACTTTGATAGCGCCTGCTGCACTGTTCTCTGATAAAGAGGTACACTCATTTACTTCGAGCAGAACAATGGCAGTGTTTGAACAGCCGTTTGCATCAGTACCTGTTACAGTGTAAGAGGTAGAGTTTTGCGGGCTAACACTTACAGGGTTACCAACATAAAGGTTAGAAGTGCTTGCAAGCCACTGGTAGCTGTTACCACCTGAGGCAGTAAGCAATACCGACTGACCTGCGCATGACTGAGCCACACTGCTGTTTGCTGAAATGTTTGGCAACGCGTTAACAACAATCTGCTGTGTTCTCATCACCGCGCAACCTTGTGCACTTACACCAATTACTGAATAAGTAGTGGTTACAGATGGCGTTACAGTAGTGAAAGCAGTATTAGGACCATGCGCCCAGTTGTAGTTGCTTGCGCCTACAGCGGTTAATTTTACCGGCTGGCTGCCACAAACAGAAAGATTATCAGCAATGATGTTTACGTTTGGCGACAATGCCACGTTTACTGGTTTTACAAAAGAAACGCTGCAACCGCTCAGTGAACTGGTTCCGGTTACAGTGTAACCAGTGGTAGAAATACCAGGCGTAACTGTAATGGCAGCATTGTTAGAGCCATTGCTCCAGGTGTAAGAGTTGGCACCGCTTGCGATGAGGTTAAGACCCTGACCGGTACAAGCCACTGAAGGACCTGAAACAGACAGTGCAGGTGAGTTAAAATCACAAGGAATATCGATCCTCATTTCATCAAAGCTCAGGTAAGGTGCACCACCTGCAGTTGAAGTGGCTTTTACGATCATGTAATAAAGACCCGGAGATGAAACATTAAATGTATCTCCAAGAAGAACGTGAATAGGGCTCACTGCCGGTCCGTTGGTAGAAACAACCGTTTGCGCGCCTGTAGCAGACTGACTCTGTCCGATTAAGATGGAAAGGTCTGTCCAGTTGATGTTAGACTGGTCGGTGATCCACTTTAATGAAGCTGAATAGGTGATACCAGGAGAAAGTGTGATGCCATTGCTGTAGAAATAATTGGTTCCCGCAGGCGTGTTAAAAAACGACGCGAAGCTGGTGCCATGTGAAGGAATTCTACCGTTGGTATTTGAAGTGGTGTAAGTTAAAGTGGCGTTGCCATTGCTGCTTGAGTTCCATGAACAGTTAGGCAGACGGTTAGCGGCAAGTGACTCAAAACTTTCGAAATAAGGCACCGTGCTGAAACTTGGACCTGCAACGTTAAGATAACCAGCAATAGCGGTTGAACTCAAGCTGCTGTTGGTACAGGTTACCACAGCGGTATACCATACAGCCTGTGAAAGCGGCGCGGTAATGTGACTCGCCAGAGTTGCTCCTGGCACGGTGTTAAACGGACCAAATCCAGAAGATGTTGACTCAACCCACTGAACTTCATATCCACTGTTCTGATATACACCAACAGGCAAATTCAGGTTAACAGTCATGCCAGGACAAAACTGCAACGCAGGCGCGTTAACTGTATTTCCAGTAGGCATACCAAAACAAGGTGTGTTAAAAAATTCAATCGCACCCGGATCAGGCATTACCGAACTTCTTCCGGCATTGAAAAAGTCAGTCATGATACCAACCGGAGTCGCCATGTTGTTTACTACTGTACTTGTAGGCGTGTAATCCAAAGCTACGGTGTTTGAATAAACTGGATCCGCATCAGAACTGTTTTGATCCCAGCGGCTTTGGTTAGCCGTTTGCCATGCCGCAAGTGTATTAAAGTTAGCATTGTAATATCCAATGCTGTTGGCGCCAGCTGGCGCATTCAGATATAATACGTTAAAATCGGAAACGATGTTTGTGTTTTGGTAATACAAACAGTGTTTGGCTCCGCCTCCACCACGCGTAATAGAAACAATATTATTTAAAACAGTATTTGGTCCTGAAGTCACCCAGATACCCCTTGTTACTCCTCCAGTCGCATTAGCGTAATCTAATGAGATCGTGTTATGCTCGATCTTAGAATAAGTGTAGCCAGGACTATAAATTGCATAAAGCGCTCCGTTGTGATTGATATCGTGAATAATGTTGTTACGGAAGATGTTTTCGTTATTTGAAGATCCACTTGACTGGATGTAAATCGCATAACATGTGTTCGAATTTGTTTGATCCATTGCAAACAAGTTGGTGATCTCGTTTCTCTCAATAACTGTATTGATCGAGCCAAAAGCCAAAAAGATACCATAGGTAGTAGTAAAATTGGTCATGTTCGGCCTTTCGATTACACTGTTCCTGATAGCTGAGGCACGACAATAATAATTGTAAAAGCCATACAACCTGAAATCCTGGATGCTGGAGTTGATCACTTCGTTGCGCTCATCGTAAGGGGAATATGATACGCCGTAGAAAACCACACCATAATATCCGCCGGTGATAGTACAACCATCAAAAATGTTATCGTTTCCGGAAGGACCAGAAGATGTGGCGCTGGTTTGACTTCCGCTGATTGATACAGGTACAACAAAAGAAGTACTCAGATTCATAGGCGCTGTAATCGTACAGTTATTGAAACGATTATTATTTGCCAGGTTCCAAAGGTGAACTGTAAGAGCGTAGGTATTACCAGTACCATAAATGTTCAGATTATTAAAAGTCATATAATCTGCGCCATTTAAACCAAGTGTCCAGCGCTGAACAGAACTTGCTGAAGCAAAAGTGAGAACGTTCCCGTTTCCATTAATTAGAACCGAGTTGGTTGAAGACACACCGGTAGCCTGGTTGAACAATGGTTGTTCGGTATAGGGACCAGTTCCCACCGCTACGTCCACAGTTACCGGGCCACTTACTCCCTGCGAGTTAATTGCCGATGCAAAGGCTGTAAAGGTTTGAAAATTGGTTCCACCAGTTGGAATGGTGCTGTTAATGGTGTACAAGCCGTTGAGCTGTGCGCCAAGTTTCATAGACACTGCGCAGAGCAGAACAATGAAGACCTGAAGGGTTTTGTAGTTTTTTTTCATGTTTAGAAGTTTAGTTTGATCGCAATTTAGTAATTAAAAAACTTCGTTTGCAAATTTTGTGAATAAAAATTTTCTTTTTTCTTCGACGATTATACATATTCTGACTGCCAGCCTTGGCGTACAATCGTTAAAATGAAAACCCGCCGGAAAGAGCGGGTTTCACAAATTGCTATTTATTGTAATCAACTAACGCGATTTTTTTCCAAACCATTTCCTTTTCTTTTCCTTGTCGAGCCGTGCCTTTCCCTCCCCGTCCTTTCGTTGCGGCCCTGTTTTAATACGCGGACATTTGGCAATGTCGCCCGACTTTCGCACCTCGCCCCCGCGGTCACGTTTTAAAAGGTTAAACGTAAGGCCAAAAGTGTGCATCAGGTACATGTCGTTAACACCTTCAGAGATATAATCAATGTTATCGGTTGTGTTATACATAAACGTTTCCTGGAACTGAAGGGATACCACCGGGCCAAACCTGAAATTGATCCCCAGCCCTGCCGAAGGAACCGGCAACTCCCAGCCTGTGCTGCGGTTGGGATGATGCCCTCCCATTCCCCTTTGTCGCAACAACCCCGCTCCCACCAGCGCATAGGGCGATACAAAAGACTCGCGGCCCACAAAATTATATTTAAAAAAAAGATTCAGGGTACTTAAACTCACCCGGAAACTGTTCATCACATCGGCAGCCGCGGCGTAATCGCGTGGTCCCACATAACCGGCCTCGCCCTGTGTACCCATAAATGTCAGATCAAAATAACGGTTCAGGTAACGCGACACAGAAACACCTGCAAAACTATAAGCAGCCTGATCGGTGCGGTACCAGCCCTGGCCAAGGTCGCCGGTGTATTGCGTAAATCCCCCGTGTACGCCGAGGTTCCATTTTGCTTCCTCTGTTTGTGCAACCGCGGATAAAGAGCCGAGCAGACAAAATAAAAATACTTTATTTCTCATAACCTGTTTTTTACTTTAAGGTTGAAATAATTGTACCATTTTGTGCCTTACACAGGTAAAAAAGGAAAACGGATCGCCCGTCAGGTAAAATTCTGCGACAAGCACATTCAATTCACGAACAGTAGCCCAAAACCCTTGTTTTTAAAGGGAAACCGGCAAGTTGCTTTGTTTATTAAGTTCCCCAATTTGTATTGAATTTTTCCTCGAATTCAGAGAAAGAAGGCCGCAAACAACTGTGAACACTGGCATTGATTTTTATAATGAAAAACCGTGCAAATGCATGACTACATAAAACTGAACATGAACGATAAGGCCAACCTGCTCTGGGACGAAGGCCTGTTCCTGGATAAATACATTGACCTGGACATCATCACCAACCTGTATTATCTTAACAATTTTTATGTGGAAGTGGTGCTGTCGAATACCAATGGCCGCATTTCGGAGATCACACCTTTTAAAAAAGGAAACCGCCTTGAAAAATACCTCAAAGCGGTTGATCTGAAAGAACTGATCTAACCGGAACTTAAAAATAAAGATTCAGGCGAAGCGAAGCCGACATTCCCCCTACCGCATTGTTATTATCCGTATCAAAAGAGAAAACACTTTCGGTATTGCCGTCAAATGTAGTTTGTTTTATGCCCTGTGTGCTCGACTGGCCTTCTGATTCGTAAGTTGTTTCTGAACGGCCGGTAGTTGTAAAACCGAGTCCCCAGCCAAACTCACCGCCCACACTCATTTTTGGAAGAAAAAAATATTCAGCGCCAATAAACCCGCGAACACCTATTGAAAAAGCCAGTCCGTTTTTACGTTCGGTAACACGCGCAAAACCTTTTACTGCCTGGATGCGCGGTACGGTATCCACGTTATTGGCATTGCCCAGTTGTTGACTGTACATGGCATCGTCGCGCGCGTCAACAAGGCCCGCAACGGCATCGAACTGGCCGATACG
>CAZFCR010000054.1:0-12837 GCA_964517305.1 uncultured Akkermansia sp. | reverse complement strand
TTTACCCGCCTGAATACTTTGACATACGCTGCTGGAGTTGAAAATAACATCCGCGGTATTTTATGGATGCAGGGTGACGGCGGAATTTATGACGTCAGCAACGGATATGTGCATGAATTCAGAAAAATGCACGCCTTATGGAAAAAATTCTTCCCGGGCTTCAAAAGAACCTATGTGGTGCAGGTGCACTCGTGGATCGAAAATGAAAACGGCATGCGAAACATCAGTGAAGAACAGAGGCAACTGGCGGACAGCATTGAAAATCTGGTTCTCATGAGCGCTAACGGCATCGGCTACCACAGGCTCACCCGCCAGGGTGCCATTCATTTCCGGAGTCAGGGCTACATTCGACTTGGAGAGCAGATGCGCGACCTCATACTGGAAGAAGAGTATGGCAGAGAACGTGGCGAAGTGCGACCACCTTCAGTTGTGGCTTCTGCCAGGAGCGGAAATACAATGCGCATATATTTTGATCAGTTAATAAGTACAGATTTGTCTGACCCGATTAAAAACGTCCTGGAGATGATTAAGTTTGACACCGGTTACAACATTAAATCCAATGGCACGATTGTAAAGAATAAACTTTTTTTCACTGTTGAAGACACCAATATAACGATGGTGAGTTATGCAGGATTCCTTCCGGATAAGTTAACAGAACCTGATTATTTTGAGCCTGATTTTCCCTGTTACCTGCGCAACCGCAATGGCATTGGCGCGCTGTCTTTTCATAAGATCCCGGTGCTTCGCTACGATACCAATGCTTATTATGAAAAACTGAGTTTTCCTTCAGCGCCTCACCGCTTTGATGATTCGAGAGTTTTTCCAAATCCATTTGAAGAAAGTTTTGACATTTATCTGCCCGAAGCTGAAAACGTGGTGAATACCAGCGTTAAAGTGATCATAACGGACCTCAGCGGCAGAACGGTATTTGAAACCAACATCAGGGCCAATCCAACGGCGCGGGTACATGCCTCGGGTTTGCCTGCGGGCGTATATTATCTGCACTACAAAACATTTAAACAATCGCGGCGCGAGGTGATTATAAAAACTGCCGCAGGAAATTGAGATTCAAAAAAGGAAAGAGTTCAAAACCGGATCAACTGATCCTGTCTTTTTTCCGCTGGATTTTATGATCAAGAAAAACCTCCTTGGCGGTTTTAATGGCTACTGCGTTGTATTTTTTCTCAACGTAGGCCAGTACTTTGTCGAGCACGTCTTTACTTACATTGTCGAGTGAAGAAATTTCTTTGGCGAACACTTCGTTGATAGCAAGATCACGGATGACACGCACCTGGCGCGGCACTTCGCTGAAAGCCAGTTCTATTCTGCGTTCGCGGTGAATGGCATAAAACTGATCGCAGCGTGCTTTGATGATCTCTTCGCACCTGATCACCTCATTTTTGCGTAACTGCATATTGGCATCTGCCTGGGCGCGAAGTGAATTGATGTCGATGTAATGCACCTGTTTATCTCCTGCTACAACGGGATGAACATTGGCAGGCACTCCCAGGTCGATGATCGCTTTTTTGCCATTGTCGCCGGAAATGAGGTGGCTGAACAGTTCGGGACTGATGAGTGACTCTGAATTGGAAGCGCAAACAACAAGCACATCAAACCCTTCTTTAAAGTCATGTAACTGCGACAATTCAAAAGCACGGCCTTTTAATAGTTCCGCTAATTTCTGTGCGTTGGCCAGGGTGCGGTTAAACACCGTAAAATTGGCAAATTTATGTTTCTGAAAATAATTGGCAAGAATGGTATTGGTTTCTCCCGCTCCAACAAAAACAATACGCGCGTCGTTGCGGATACCCAGCTGCCTCAGCTGACGGTAAGCCAGAGATGCAACGGATACAGAATTTCTGGCGATATCTGTATTGGTATAAATGTCTTTCGCGGTTTCTATTGTTTGTTTTATCAGCAGGCGGGTAAAATCGCCGGTGATGCCAAGTTGGTTGCAAAAATCGTAAGCTTTGCGTACCTGGGTAATGATCTCCCTTTCGCCCACTACCAGCGAATCAAGCGAGGATGCCACTTTCAGCACATGCTGAACGGCCTCAGAACCGGTGTAATATTCAGCGCCCGCGGCCAAAGCACTCAATTCATCTTCGGTAAGCCTGCTGTTCAGAAAACGTGCCACTTCCCGGATCACACTCGCATCCATCCCGCGTTCTGTTCTGATCAACAGCTCAATGCGGTTGCAGGTGGCCAAATAAAGTAGTTCTTCGAAATCAAAATTAACTTTCAGACCAATCAGCGCCTGACTTTGTTCGTCGTGGCTCAGGTGAAGTTTCCCGATCAGTTCGAGGGGAAGATGTTTGTGAGTAAAAGCTATGACCTTAAAAGTATCCAATTTGATACCGCAAAGATGGTATTTTACCGGATTTTATTTGTCATAAGAATGTCATTCCGCTCTGGAAATGACAAAAATCAGGAATCGTTAGTCGTCGCTCGGCTCAGCAGCCATCACGGGTTTAGCCTTTTTTGGCTTTATTTTGGAAGGCCATAAAACATTGATCAGTTCACCATGGACCGATAACATGCTTTCGCTGATGCCATTGATGATGGCCACATTCTGATTTGAGTTGTTTTTCCAGGTGCGTTTTACTTCCTCGTGCGAACCATCGCTGAGTAAAACGTAAAAATGGGTGATAATGCCCTTGCGGACTTCCGCTTTGCCGGCATGACAAGTGGCTTTGTTTCCCTGGCGGTTGGTAATGATCACATCCTCATATACCCCATCAGCAACAGGTTCAGCACCGCGATCTTCAAATTTTGCAGCCCATTTATTGTAACAGTTCAGTTCGGGTTGTTTTTCCTGGCAAAAGCCGTTCAGGCTCAAAAAAAGAATACTAAGTGCTAAAATTTGTTTCATGTGTGGATTTAAATACTGTGAATGATCAAACCTACAAAAAAAAATAAAAAGCCCGAAATTTTATCGTGTGGGTAAATTTCTTATTTTGCACATATGTTAGTTAAAACATTCGGCTACGCTGTGCATGGAATCAATGCCACGAAAGTGACTGTGGAAGTTAGCATTAGCGGGGGCATTAACTTTTTTCTTGTGGGCCTTCCTGACAATGCGGTAAAAGAAAGCCAGCAGCGCATCAGCACCGCGTTACAACAACACGGTTATAAAATTCCCGGCAAAACGGTTACGGTAAACATGGCACCCGCCGATATCCGGAAAGAAGGTTCGGCCTACGACCTGAGCATCGCGGTGGGAATTCTCGCCGCCAGCGAACAGATACAATCCGACAAACTTGAAGATTATGTGATCATGGGCGAACTGGCCCTCGACGGCGGTATCCGCAGTATCAGGGGCGCGCTGCCCATTGCCGGCAGCGCCTTAAAAGACGGGTTTAAAGGCATCATCCTGCCCGAAAACAATGCCTCAGAAGCAGCGGTAGTTGAAGGTCTTGAAGTTTTATACGCCAGCAACATCATTGACGTGATCGCTTTTTTTAACGGAGAAGCTGAACTGCCACGCGCCACGATAGATCTTGAAAAAGCCTTCCTCAGCAAACTGGAATCACTTGAATATGATTTTTCGGAAGTAAAAGGCCAGGAAAATATCAAACGGGCTTTAGAAATTGCTGCCGCAGGAGGACACAATGCCATCCTGATTGGTCCGCCAGGCGCGGGTAAAACCATGCTGAGCAAAAGGTTGCCGAGCATTTTACCGCCTCTTACGATGGAGGAAGCGCTTGAAACCACCAAGATCCACAGTGTGGCCGGCAAAACAGGCCGCAGTCATCAGGGCCTTATCACGCAACGGCCCTTCAGAACACCTCATCATACCATCAGCGACATTGCACTTGTAGGCGGCGGGAACAATCCCCAGCCCGGTGAGATCAGCCTTGCGCACAATGGTGTGCTTTTTCTAGATGAACTTCCTGAATTTAAACGAACGGTGCTGGAAGTGATGCGCCAGCCCATCGAAGACAGGGTGGTGAACATCAGCCGCGCGAAATTCAGCGTTGAATATCCCGCAAGTTTTATGCTCGTAGCCAGCATGAATCCATGTCCCTGCGGTTATTACAACCATCCGGAAAAGGACTGTGTCTGCGCGCCCGGAGTAGTACAAAAATACCTGAGCAGGATCAGTGGTCCGCTGCTCGACAGGATTGATCTGCACATTGAAGTAACGCCAGTGCCCTTCAGTGAGCTCAGCAAACCACAACAATCAGAATCAAGCAAAGAGATCCGTGAGCGTGTTGTGAAAGCGCGTGCCATCCAGAATCAACGTTTTAGCGAAGACCGTGATGTGCATTGTAACGCCCAGATGCGCAGCCGTGATTTAAAAACGTATTGCAGGCTGAACGAATCTGGAAGCCTGCTGTTGAAAAATGCCATGGAGCGACTTGGTCTGAGCGCCAGGGCCTACGACCGGATCCTGAAAGTGGCGCGCACCATCGCAGATCTTGACCATTCGGCCGATATTGAAAGTCAGCATGTGGCTGAAGCCATTCAATACCGCAGTCTCGACCGCGATGGCTGGGCCGGTTAAAATCTAACTTCCGCAGGCCAGGCAGGCATCATCGCCTTCCGCTTCCTTTAAACTTTTTAAACGTTGTTGCCACAGACCTTCGATCTGTTCTTCATTGAGTTCAGGATGATCTTTACGCAGCAGATTTTTTACAAATTTTGCCTGCGGACTGTTATCTGTTTCGATGTGATTCATAAAAAAATTTTGATCGGATAAAATTAGAGCAGGCTTCCGGAATGACGGATTAATTTAGAATGATCTTTGAACAGGGATATGAAAAATTAACTTTTATCCGGTTACGTTTCGTTCTGATCGCGCCGGAAACCGATCAGTCTGCGGTATTTGATTTCACTTTCCTCAAGAGCTTTTTCGAGTTCTTTGTATTTGGTAATGTCTTTGATGGTTGCTACAGCAGCTATCACCCTGTTACCCTCATCGCGGATGGGATGACCGGTTACCTGAACAAGTTTCGAAACATTGGATGACGGATCGTGAAGAATAATTTCAGTGTCTTCGGTGTCACTTCCTCTCAGCGCTTTTTCAATCGGCAGATCCTGTGCAGGGAAAACTGTTTCACCATCCGGATAATATATTTCGTAACGTTTGGCCCAGTTGGTTGAACGCGAATTATTGTCGGTTGCAAGAATCTCTTCAGCCATTCTGTTGGAAAGCACCACGCGCTGTCTTGTGTCTGTTACAACCACACCCTCACCGATATTTTCAAGAATGAGCCCCAGCTGGATCTCACTTGTACGGAGCTGTTTCTCTGCTTCAAGCCTTTCATTCTCCAGTCGTTTGCGTTCGGTGATATCGGCTGAAATACCCAGCAGATAGATGGCGTTGCCGGATTCATCAAGAATGGGAATTTTTTTAGTGTGTAGCCAGCGTTCACCCGATGGGGTATTGATCTTCTCTTCCTGAATGTCCATCATTTTTTTCTCATCGAGTACTTCCCTGTCTTTGCTGATGAAAAAATCGGCGTCTTCTTTGGGAAAAAGGTCATGGTCATTTTTACCGATCAGATCTTCCCGTTTCGCGCCTAACAATGTTTCACCGGCTTTGTTGAATCGTACAAACCTTAATTCTTTAGCGTCTTTTACAAAGATCATATCCGGAATGTTCTCGATGATGGAGTCAAGAAAATTACGCGTCTGTGTATTTTCTTTTTCCATCTGAGTCCGCCGGGTAATGTCGCTGATAAAAGCAATAACGAGAGGCTGCTCCTGGTGAATGGTGTGTGACAGACTGATCTCAATATCAAATTCATTTTTGTTCCTGTGCATCGCGCGCATTTCCGAACTGAGGTTGTTGTTGCCGCTCGTATGGGACTTCGTAAAATTGTCAATCACATCCGCATAGTGTTCTCTCTGTTTTACAGGGATGATCAGTTCCGGTAAGGAGCGGCCAATGGCTTCCTCTGATGTGTAACCAAACAGGAGCTCGGCCATAGGATTCCATTTAATGATGCGACTTTCCGAATTGATCACTACTATGGCATCGGGCGCTGCGTCAAACAAAGATTCAAACTGTGCAATGCTTTGTTGCAGAAGAGCCCCTTCATTTTTCTGTCCCGATATATCGGCAGCCATCCCGGCAATCGCATATATTTTTCCGGCTGCGTCCCATAATGGAAATTTGGTCAGGCTGTAGATGTGATTTTCCCCGGAATGAGGAATAATTTCTTCGAAAACCAGTTCTTTTTCAGCTTTCACGACATCGGCATCGGTTGCCCTGAGGCGTTCGGCGAAGTTTTGTGAAAAAATTTCTTTGTCTGTCCGGCCTACGATCTGATCATCCTTTGGCTGAAAGATTTTTTTAAATTGTTTGTTAGCGAGCAGATATTCGCCGTTGATGTGTTTCACAAAGATGATGCTGCTTGTATTATCGATGATGGATTGTAGCAATTGTTTGTTGGTGCTTAGCAGGAATTCAGAATTTTTTCTTGCCCTGAGGTGATAATGAATGATAACAAAAACGGTGATCAGCAACAAAAGAGACACCACAAAACTTACCTGATAAATCAGGCGGAGTCGTTGTTCGGAATGCTGAATGGTCTGATTGTTTTTTCTGACGCGATTTTCTTCCTCCTCCTCAATCAATGCAAGCAGCCTCAGGGTTGAATTGATCTGAAGCAGGCTCTGATCGATGAGTCGCTTCGCCTGCAACTGATCTGAATTTTTAATGGATTCAAGGATGCTGAAATTAGATTCTATTCTCTCCTGGATGATGAGTTCAAGATCTGCCATGCGTTTGAGCTGCACAGAATCGTTGCTGAAGGCCCTTTTCAGGTAAAGCACATTGCTGTATACCGATTCGCTGTTGAGGTATTGCAGAAATTTTTCGTTGCCAGTGATGGCGTAATTTTTAATACTTGTGCCAAAACGGTTCACATCCGAGCGCACCCTTCCGAGCCGTTCAGAAATTTCATTCCGCCTCATCTCGGATTTTCTCAAACGCTCGTGGTTGTCTATCCTTCGTTGCGCTACTTGCCAGAACAGAACAATCACCAGCGCATTGATCACAAAGCCGGCCAGGATCTTTTTTTGCAGAAAAATATTGATCACGTTAAAAAGTATGAAAATTATATACCATCGGCCCTGATTGCACGACGGAATCCTGTATCAGCCTTAAAATCATCGGAATGCGCCACCCGAATAGCGTTTAATAGGCAGGATAACTCTCCATCTTCATTTGGCCGCGATTCCTTATTTTTACCCTTTAGTTTGAAAGAAGTTAACCAGATATTACTCGACCTGAAAAGGCGGATTTTTAAACCCGTTTATTTTTTAAGCGGAGAGGAACCACATTACATTGATGTGATCAGCAATTACATTGAAAATCATGTGCTGGAAGAGGCCGACCGGGAATTTAACCAGACTGTGGTTTATGGAAAAGACACAGACCTCGTGAGCATTCTGGGACTTGCCAAACAATTTCCGATGATGAGCGAGCACAATGTGGTGATTGTGAAAGAAGCTCAGAACCTGCGCGAGCTTAACAAAAGTGCTGCCTCCGACGATGATGAGGGCGGTGGCGGTAAGTCTTCTTCTACAGGCGGCCAGCAACTGATCCAGTACATTAATAATCCCCAGCCCTCCACTATTCTTGTATTTTGTTTTAAATACAAAACCATTGATAAACGCAGCGCCATTGCCAAAGCGCTTCAGAAAAGTGCGGTTTACCTGGAGTCAAAAAAACTTTACGAAAACCAGATCCCGGAATGGGTAGGAAATTATGTAAAGGATAAAAAGTATACGATCGGTCCTAAGGCTACAATGCTTATTTCTGAATTCCTTGGAAACGATCTCGCTAAAATTTCCAACGAAATCGACAAGCTGCTGATCAGTCTCCCGGCGGGTTCCGAGATCAGTGCTGAACTGGTACAGGACAATATTGGTATTTCGAAAGAATACAATGTGTTTGAGTTGCAGGATGCGCTTGCAAGCAAAGATGTGATGAAGGCCAACAGGATCGTACTGCATTTTGCCGGCAACGAAAAAGAAAATCCGATGGTGCTTGTGCTCAGCAGTCTTTATGGATATTTCAGCAAGATCCTTAAATACCACTTCCTTCCTGATAAGAGTAAATTTGCGGCGGCCCAGGGATTGGGTGTCAATCCGTTTTTTGTGGAAGGTTATGCCCGCGCAGCCCAGAACTACAACACCGGAAAATTAAAACAGATTTTTTCTTACCTGAAAGAATATGATCTCAAAAGCAAAGGTGTTGGCAACCCAAGCATTTCACACGGTGAACTTCTTAAAGAATTGGTGTTTAAGATCCTCCACTAACTTGTTTTTTTTTTCGAGCGCGATGCGCGCCAGTAATACAGCGAACAGCAGTGTGAGTGGTGTAAATGCAACTTTTTCGAAGTTTGTTTCCGCAAATAGATTTCCTACAGTATTAAGTCCGAACAAACACACAAACAGCCAGAGAATCACGTTGAGAACAGCACGGGCCACACGGATTTTAAGATAGCCGGCTTTTACACAAACAACCATCAGCAAAAACAAATTGATCACGATCGATATTGATTCAAACCGCAGCATGTCGCGCTGTGTTTTTAATTTTCCTGCCCACACAATCTCATAAGGAATCATTCCTGTCATCACAAGTACATGAAAAAGAAGCACCAGACTCAACAAAGTGACCATTGTGTTGATGGCAAGCCGGTAGGAAAGTCTTTGCAGCATTTTAAAAAAATTGATCAACAAAGAAACGAGGTATTAACTTCAAATAAAATTTTAACGAACATTTTTACAGACATCTTATCATGGTAATCAGGCGGATGGTGTAAATTCCAGGAAAGGTATTGAAAATGAGATGATCTTTGATTCTAAATCAAAAATCAAATATAATGAGAACATGGTCGGCTTACATTTTTATTTTCCTTTTTCTGGCGGCAAATAATGCAGGAGCCCAGTTAACCTGGCAAAAACTCGCATCGCTACCCGAAGGCGCTTCGATAATAGACCTTGCTGTAGACAATAACAACAGGGTTTTTGCTCTTACTTATCCTACTGGACAGATTTATTACACATCTAACAATGGTGTTAGCTGGACGGAGCTTCCAGGCTCGTCGATGATCTCGAGTATTCTGGATATTGAAATCGACAAAATAACGAACACGCTCTATGCAGGAACGCTGAGGCGTGGGTTGCACTGGACCAGTAATATGGGTCAGTCGTGGCAGAATCAGCCTTTTTATACTATCCAGGTTTCAGGCGACAATGCTTACATCGCTAAAACAGCGCGTAAGCCCGGCACCAACATCATCGTGTGTAATGAGCCCGGCATTTTTTCTTCAACCGTTTACCGCTCACTGAACGCCGGTTCAAGCTGGCAAACATTGAACGCAAGCTTTTCAATGGCCAATGATCTCAAATACATGAACAATGGCACGCTGCTCGCCGGTACCGAAAACGGTGTTTTTCAATCGTCAGACGATGGTCTTACCTGGAACGCTTCCAATAATGGCATTACCAACATGGCGGTGTCTGCGATCCTTGAAAAACCAGGTAGTTCAAAAATCTTCGCTGCTGTAAATTTTAATGTACTGAATAACGACACCAGCGGTAGCGGCGTGTTTGTATCAACGGATGGCGGCGCCACCTGGAGTGATGTAAGCACAGGCATGACAGACTGTGCCATTACCGGCCTGGCCATGGATACGCTGAACGGCGATTTATACGCGACTTATTACGGTGGCGTTTACCGCTCGGTGAATGAAGGTCAGTCGTGGACCAATGTCAGCAGCGGCATAGGCTCTGATGACAATACCTGCATTGTAGCCAACAGCGCAGGATTATTTACGGGAAGCCGCAAACGCGGTAGCGCTTTTTCCGCAACACCTGTTAACGGTTGGAACTACCGCAACACCGGGATCGTCGTCCAGACCATTTCAGGTATGAACATGGACAACAACGGCGTGATCATGACACTTGATGAATCCAACACCGGCATTCACCGTCTGAACGGGCAGGCGTGGACAGCACTCAACAACGGGCTACCATCCTCTTCGGGACGCAAAATGGTAAGAGATAATAATGGTGTGATGTATGCTTCTTACATCAGCGCAACCAATTGCCTTTACAAATCAACCAACCAGGGTTTATCCTGGACGCCGGTTACAACGCTTCCTTTCCCCCCGAATATTTATTGGGCCACTTGTCCGCTTCTAAAAGTAGACGTCAACAACAACGTATATGTGGTTTTTGAAGTAAGTGCTCAGCTAGGGTATCAGCCACCGAAAGTCTACCGTAGCAGCGACGGCGGACTGACCTGGGATCTGGTTTATACACTTGACATCAACACTTACATTAGCCTGAACGATATTGATCTGGCAGCTGACAGCACGGTTTATCTCACTACAACAGATTTTGGAATGAAACCCACAATTCTTTTTTCTCAGGGTTGGGATACGGTATTTACCGCACTTCCGATCAGCTTTAACCAGATGTACCCAACCGCCGATCTGGTGCTCGATCAGGACGATTCTTTGTACATCATGCAGGATAATATTCTTTACAAACGAAATGGTGCAGGTCAGTGGGACTCACTTAACAGCAGTGCCTGGGATCCCGATTTTGGTCTTTACCCAACCAAACTCTATGTTGATAATCAAAACCGTTTTTATGTAACCAGCAAATATGCCGGTGTGTACTTCAGTAGCAACGATGGCGCCTCCTGGTCTAACATTTCAACAGGTTTGCCCGTTTACGCACCGCCACTGACCACGACAATTGTGACGCATATTTACGACCTCTGTTTTGATAACAACAACGTGCCTTACGCTATTTCAACAGATTATAATTCAAATGGCGCGGCGGGGATTTATAAATACGCTGCGATTCCCACCAATACTACCAACACAACGGGCTTAGAACAGCTGGCCGAAACTCAGGTATTGTTTGATGTATTCCCTAATCCGGGAACAGATCTGATCAATGTTGTTTTCCATACAGGTGAAAACAAAGTACAGATTGAACTGTATGATTCTTATGGCCGGAAGGTGAAGGAACAAAGGGTTGAAAATGGTGATCATATCGTACTGAGCATCCTTGACTTAAATCCAGGTGTCTATTTTCTGAAAGCAGACGATGGCAAAAACAGTCACGTGAAAAAAATACTGAAACAACATTAATGTATTTCAGGGGAAACGCTGTGTGGCAGCATGGCGTCTCAACCGGGTTCAGAGAGATCTGACCCGGTTTTTTTATGAAAGAAAATGGTTCTTCATTCTCTGTAAGCCGTTTTTAATACCCTGTGTGATCATCTGTGCATAAGGATCCGGTGTTAAATGCCCGGCATGTGTCAGCGCCTGTTGATAATACATTAGTGCTTCGCGGTGATCGTTGAGATCTTCGTAACCTTTGGCCACATTCAGGTACAGGGAAGCAAAGGTGTTTTTCACATCTGTTTTATCTGATTGAATGGCGTGCTGCAGCGCAATGAGATCCCATTTCAGTTTCTGGCTCGCATCGGGCTGATGTCGTGCGAGGTAATGCGCGGCGGTGCTTTTTTCAAAATCGTTTTGTGCTTCCGACCAGGCCCTTTCAAAACAACTCTTTGCGTGGTCGTTCCGGGCAAACCCTTCGTGTTGCATGCCTTCCACACAGACCTGTACTACGCGATTTGACTCGTCATACATCGTTGAACGGAATAAATTCAGCGGTTCTTTTTTATTTTATTTACCCTTACCCAACCTGCACTTTCGTAAACCATGGCGCATTGAATGCCGTCGTACAAACATTCGTCGCTGAAAGAATAATCGGCCATCACTTGCTCGCCATCCTTAACAGATTCAATCATTTTTGGATTACAGACAAGGTACTCAAGTCCGTCGATCTTAAGATAAGGGCCCGTACAATGGCGCACCACAGTAACGGATCTGTAATCACGTTTGGCGCAAGAAATAAACGTGAACAGGACAAAAGATGCGATTATTAAAATAAGTTTTCTCATGATCTTATAACCTTTTGATTCCAATTATTCAGGATCTAATACGTTAGATGCAAGATCCAATTTTTAGATACAAGTTACGAAAATTCAGAGAGAAAATAAACGTTATGCGTCGATAAATTTATTCAGTTCAGCCATTACAGTCCGGGCCTCTTCATCACTGATCTGCATTCCCAGTCTGACTGTTTTTGCCTGAGCAGTAAATTCCAGTCGTTCGCCGCCCTTTACCCAGAAACTCTGGTTAAACGAATCGGCGAAACTGCTCCGGTGAATTTCAATTAAACGCAGTTTGCTGAGTAAACCCAGGTTATATTCGTGGATCTTTCCTTTTCTATTGATCTCACGCTGATAATGTAAGCTTCCATCTTGCACCCAGATCTTTTCCCTGCCGAATTTTTTCCAGACATACGCTCTTACCACATTAAATTCAAAATAAGCCCAGAACGAAAGGTAAATGATGATGAACAACTTCGCGTCTTTATCTTCCAGCCTGAAATAATTCATAAACACAATGATGCCACAAACTGTCCAGGCAAATAACCAGAGGAACATCAGTCCCAGTTTTTTTTTATCGGTGGTTGGAAGAATTACGATGCTGAGTAAACCTTCTTTTTTAATGATGCTGATGCGTTCGCCAATTATTTTCATATTCTTTTCTTCGCGATAAAACCAATGCGGCAGGCCCGTTGTGCAGTTGACCGCAGGATTGCAAATTTAATTATCTTTAAACGATTATCTCCTATATGCCTGAAGTAAAAAGAAGTTTAAACCTGTTTGATACGGTGATGCTCGTATCGGGCAGCATGATCGGTTCAGGCATCTTTATTGTAGCGGCTGATATGACGCGGGTTCTGGGCTCCCCTTTCTGGGTGCTGATGTGCTGGATCATTAGT
>CAZFCR010000053.1:0-12861 GCA_964517305.1 uncultured Akkermansia sp. | reverse complement strand
TGATAAGAAAATAAAACAAAGTGTTTTAGTTTTCATGCAAGGTTGGGTGAGGCCTTGAACCAAAAGTAAAAACGATTTCAGTTCACGCGACGCAAAAATCAAATCGAAGTAGTTAATTTCTTCAAAGTGGTTTTTTTGGAAGATGGAGGAAAGATGGACGTAGATGAAATACACAAAAACATAGACGGCATTTTAACTTTCGTCAAAAACAGAGTAGAGGATCGTATCTCATCCCCGAACCTGAGCCTTACGGTTTTACCCGACAGAAACGGCCTCTTTTTCGCTGTTTTTCAGGGCCAAAACCGTAATTTTTAGTATCTTTGGCCATTCATTTTTTTAACATGAGCGATAAGCAGCGCACCATTAAAAAGCCGGTTTCTGTTTCAGGGGTTGGCTTACATACCGGTAAACCGGTTACATTAACGTTTAACCCGGCTCCGGAGAACCATTGGTTCAAATTCCAGAGAACAGATCTGGAAGGTCATCCGGTGATTGATGCGGATGCTGACCTTGTTGTGGATACATCACGTGGCACTACGCTCGAAAAAAATGGCGCACGCGTTCATACTACTGAACACGTTCTGGCTGCACTTCTCGGACTTGGGATCGACAATTGCCTGATTCAGGTAACCGGACCTGAAATGCCGATCATGGATGGCAGTTCATCAAAATTCATTGAGATCCTGGAAGAAGCAGGTATCGAAGAACAGGCGGCTGAACGTGATTATTTTGAACTGACAGAAAACCTCACCTTTGAAGATACAATTAAAAAAGTAGAGATGCTGGCAGTACCACAGGATGAGTTCCGTGTAACGGTAATGGTGGACTACGGCAGCGAAGTACTGGGCACACAACATGCGAGCATGTATCACCTGGGCGAGTTTAAAAAAGAAATCGCACCTTGCCGCACATTTGTTTTCTTAAGGGAACTGGAAGCGCTTCTGGCGCATAACCTGATCAAAGGCGGAGATCTTGATAATGCCATTGTACTTGTTGACAGTGAATTGCCTGAAGAAAAACTGGATCACCTGAGAAAAGTTTTTAATAAACCAAACGTGGAAGTAAAAGGCCGTGGTGTGCTCAACAATACCAAACTGCATTTTTACAATGAGCCCGCGCGTCATAAATTACTGGATATTGTAGGTGACCTCGCGCTTGTTGGAAAACCAATGAAGATCCATGTGCTGGCCGCGCGCCCTGGTCACGCCGGTAACGTGGAATTCGCGAAAAAATTAAAATCCCTGGCTAAAAAACAAAAGGCTGAGAAAGACTATCCGAAAATCGACCCTAATGGTCCGGCTCTTTTAAATATTACCGACATCATGAAGATTCTTCCGCACAGGCAACCGATGTTGCTCGTGGATAAAATCATGGAACTGTCGAAAGAACATGTGATCGGCGTAAAAAATGTAACACTCAACGAAGAGTTCTTTAAAGGACATTTTCCGGATAATCCGGTAATGCCGGGTGTAATGCTGATTGAAGCGATGGCCCAGTGCGGCGGCGTACTTGTTTTAAAAACAGTGCCCGATCCGGAAAACTACCTCACTTATTTTATGAAGATCGATGGCGTGAAATTCAAGCAGAAGGTTATCCCCGGCGATACCGTGGTATTTAGCCTTAACCTGTTGACACCCATCCGTCGCGGGATCTGCCACATGAAAGGTGTTGCATACGTTAGCAACAAACCCGTAATGGAAGCCGAAATGATGGCCCAGATCGTGAAGGTTAAAAATTCAGAGGTAAAAACACCGGAAGCCCAATTAGCATAGTATATGATTTCACCCTTAGCAAATGTAAGTCCTAAGGCACGCATCGGTAAAAACGTCACCATCGAAGCCTTTGCTACAATTTACGAAGATGTTGAGATCGGCGATGACTGTTTTATACATCCCAACGCGGTTATCTATCCGGATACAATCATAGGTGCCGGTTGTAAAATTTTTCCCGGGGCGGTGATCGGTATCATTAACCAGGATCTGAAATACCGGGGAGAAAAATCGCAAACCATCATTGGCAAAAACACCACCATCCGCGAATTTGCCACCATTCACAAAGGTACGGCAGACCGCATGATGACGAAGGTTGGTGATAATTGCCTCATCATGGCTTATACCCATCTGGGGCACGATTGTTTAATTGGCAACCATGTGATCATTGCCAACAGTGGCAGTCTGGCCGGACACATCACTGTAGAAGATCACGTGATCATTGAAGGTGTGGTAGCGGCGCAACAGTTTGTGCACATTGGCGCTCATTCGTTTGTGGCCGGCGCATCCCTCGTGCGGAAAAGCATCCCTCCTTATGTGCGCGTGGCGCGTGAACCCTTGCAGTTTATAGGCGTTAATACCATCGGCTTAAGCCGTCGTGGGTTTGATAAAGAAACGATCAAACAGATTGAAGACATCTACCGGATCATTTTTGTAAGGGGACACAACATTTCAAACGCGCTGGAGATCGTAGAGAACGAAATGCCGGAAACACCGATACGCACACAGATTCTCGATTTTATCAGGAACCAGGAAGACGGCATCATCAAAGGCATATAACGGCACCAAAGCCACTATTTCAAATAAGTTGATTTCCATTTCGCTCAATAAAATTGGTAAAAAATTCCAGAGAGAATGGATCTTCAGGAACATCGATCTTGACATTGCGGAAGGTGAAAAGCTGGTGATCTTGGGCGGCAATGGCTCCGGCAAATCCACACTTCTGCAGGTGATCAGCGGTTTTGTTGGCGCGAGCGAGGGTTCCATTTTGTTTCGGCGGAACGGCTTGGAAATTAAACCAGATGATCTTCACCGCCATATTTCTTTTGCCTCACCTTACATTCAGCTTATTGAGGAATTTACCCTGCGTGAAGTGGTGGAGCATGTACAGGAGTTTAAAAAATTCAGGAATAACCTCAGTTCAAATAATATAATTGAAAGTATTCAGCTCTCCGCTGCCGCCGATAAAATGGTGCGGCAGTTTTCAAGCGGCATGAAACAACGCTTAAAACTCGGTCTTGCTATTCTGGCCGATACACCGCTGCTGCTGCTGGATGAACCGGTTTCCAATCTCGATAAAAACGCGATTGCCTGGTATCTCGACCTGATGGCCGGCAACGCAAAGGACCGCACCGTCATCGTGTGTTCAAATGCCATCACAGAGGAATATGCTTTTTGTGAGCGTTCACTCAATGTGATGGATTATAAAATCCAGCGTTGAATTATTTCTGATTAAGGGATGGTTATTTTTAAACTGGTTACTGTGGCCATGTTGAACCAACCCACCGCTTTCGTGGCAGCGTTTTCAGGTGTGAGGATATTTGTTTTTACGTTCTCGGGTGTAGTGGCAAACAGCCCCCCATTGTTGATCTGCGTTGATGCCTGGATAAAAAAGTAATAGCTTTCGCGTGACAGAGAATGGATCTCTACCTTACAGGTGTTGCCGCTGTAATATTGATTAAAACCCAAAAACGTGATGGGCGGCGTAAAAGCCGTGTATTCAACACCCAGATCGCCTACCGCGCCATTGGTGCCATCAATGGCAATGTTGATATCGGAAGGCCCGAACAAAAGCGAATCATTTCTGAACGTTTTAACCCAGTAATAATCTGGCACCAGGCCGGCTGGATCAAAAGCGAGAAGGTTACAGAGGTAAAAAGGTTTCGCAGGAGGAGGACCAAATCCACCACTGCCGTCAAAAAGAACAGACTCAATAGTATCGATCACTGCTGTTCTTTTTTGCGTGGCAAGTGAAGTGTAAGTCACACCATCAATGGTCACATTTAATTCATACTGGTGATCAACTCGCGAAAGTGTATCTCCCGATGGCACATACACGTATTCGCCTTTGTTTTCTTCAGCGAATAAAAATTGTTTTCCGGCAGTCAGATCTTTTAATATCACCTGAGCCCCGCTTAATGGCGGAGCCGAAGAGTTACTGAAATACTGGTCGTTGGTGCTCACTTTGATCACCTGTTTTTCGGGAAGGTTGTTGACAAAGGCATCGATGACATACAGTTTCGATCCTTCGTCGAGTTTGATCTGCACCACATCTTCGCAGGAAGTAAGAGCGGCAATAACGGTGATCAGGAATAATGATTTTAATAATGCTTTCATGTTTAATATGTAAAGTTGTAGGTAATGGCTGGCACAAAGGATCCTATCATTGAGAAGCGCACAGCTTCTGTCTGGTATTGTTCTCCGGGTTTTGTTCTGAAATAGATGCTGAACGCGTTGCGGCGGTTGTAAACGTTGTAAACGCTGAACACCAGGGTTTGTTTGAACCTTCGTTTATCGTTCGATTTAAAATTATACGTCGCGCCCATGTCGAGTCTGTGGTACGGCGTGATCCTGTAGTTATTCCTGATGTTATCGGTGTTGTAAGGAATGTTGAGCGACTGTATTGAGATTTTTGAGTTCGGGAAAGTGCCCGGAACACCGCTCAGATAAACAAAATTAACAGAGAGGTTCCAGCGTTTGGTAAGATCATAATTAACGCTTGTATTCAATACATGCGTGCGGTCGTAACGACTGAAGAACCAGTTGTCGTTGCTCACGCCACGCACCAGGCGCTCGGTTTTGCTGAGGGTATAACTGATCCAACCCTGTATCTTTCCTTTCGATTTTTTTACATAGAGCTCTGCGCCATATGCACGGCCAAGACCCTGCACCAGTTGGTTCTCCACCGTTGGATTGATGAACAGGTCTGCATTGTCGATGTAATCAAGTTGATTTTGCAGGTATTTGTAATAAACTTCCACAGAGGTTTCAAACATGTTCTCCCTGAAATTCCTGAAATACCCCATGCTGCCCTGGTCTGCAACCAGAGGTTTGAGGTTATTCGAAGCAATGGTGTAAACATCGAGCGGGGTGCTGGCGGCGGTATTACTGATGAGTTGCAGGTACTGCGCCATGCGGTTATAGCTGGCTTTAAATGAACTGGTTTTATTCAGGATGTAGTTCATGGAGAAGCGTGGCTCCGGATTCACATAAGCCTGGATCAATTCGCCCGCGCTGAAATTTTTAATGTCTCTCAAAGGCAGTGTTGTGTTGGAAATGGTATCACCGAAATAATAGGCTTTGCCTTTTCCAATGTTGGTGTACATGCTCACACGGAGACCATACTCCATGCTCAGTTTTTGTGTGATCTTGTGTTCGTTACCTACATAAGCCGAGTACTCCACACCATAACGTTTATCGGCCAGAAATTTTACGTTGGCATTCTCAAACTGTCCGGTGGCATTGTAAGGAAGGAAATCGTAAGCAAGTGCCTGCGCGCCAAAACGGATGGTATTCCTGCTGTTGAGGAAATACGTAAAATCCGGTTTGATGCTGTAATTGATGATGTTGCTTTTCCATTTAAAACCCTGTCCGTTGGGAGTGCTGAATTCCAGGTAATAATTGTAGTTACTGTAAAAGGTGCTCAGGTTCATGAAAAGCTTTTTATTGAAGATCCTGTTCCAGCGGGCTGTAGCGGTGGCGTTGCCCCAGTCGAATTTAAAAACGCTTACCCCAAAAACATCGCGGCCCAGGTAGCCGCTTAAAAATACGGTGTTGCGGTCGTTGATGCGGTAGTTAAATTTCGCGGTAAGATCATAAAAATAAAAGTCGGCTTGTTTTAAGGCGTTAGTGGATTTCAGAAAAGGTTTTACAAGCGCGTCCACATAACTTCTGCGCAAAGCAATGATGAAGCTGGCCCTTTCTTTAATGAGCGGCGCTTCAATGCTCAGGCGGCTGAATATCGTGCCAATCCCTCCGGTTACCGTGGCGCGTTTGCTGTTCCCTTCTTTCATCCGCACATCGAGAATGGAAGAAACACGCCCGCCGTATTGCGAGGGAATGCCACCTTTGATGAGTTTCACATCTTTTACGGCATCGGGATTAAAAACAGAGAAAAATCCAAACAAATGCGATGAATTGTAAACCGGCGCTTCGTCAAGCAGAATTAGATTCTGATCGATGTTACCGCCACGTACATTAAAACCACTCGCTCCTTCACCCACGGTTGTTACACCGGGTAAAAGCTGAATGGCGCGCACCACATCCACTTCACCCAGCAAAGCGGGAATTTTGTTGATTTGTTTAATATCCAGCTTGGCAACACTCATCTCCACACTTTTTACGTTCTGGTCGTCCGCTTCGCCTGTAATGACCACTTCGTCGAGCGACTGGCTTTCATCCGACAATTCCAGGTTCATGGTACGGTTACTCTGGAGGTCGATTGAAAAGGTATAGGTTTTGTAACCGATCAGCGACACCGAGATCTGGTGTTTGCCCGCGGGCAGGGTGAGGGCATAAAAACCGTATTCATTAGCCATCGCGCCAACACCCGAGCCTGTTTTGTAAACAGTGGCCCCGATTAATGATTCCCCATTCTTAACGTCTTTTACGTAACCGCTGATGGTGAATTTTTCCTGGCCACCAAGAGCCAGCTGAACCAGAATAAAAAGGAATAATAATTTGTATCGCATAATTTTTCTCAGGTGAATAACCATTTGTTTGAGGAATGGTTTAAAACGCGCGGCAAAACTATGGAAACTATTTTTCGCCCACAAGTTTCCATATCCAAAAATCACCTTTTGTCATAAATTAACGTTTAGATCTGACACCGGGTGGTCTTCGTAAATCCTTCCTACTTTCGTACTGCGTCCCTCTAACTTCGTCCTTCAAACTTCGTCCCTCGTCCTTCTAACTTCTTACTTCATTAATCGTCTCTTTATTACTAAGTTTGCTCCACATTTAATTTACCTGATGAAACCTTCGATCCCAAGAGGCACACGCGATTTTGGTCCTGCAGAAATGCAGAAGCGCCAGCATATTCTTGACACCAT
Source organism: uncultured Akkermansia sp. (assembly GCA_964517305.1). Taxonomy (GTDB): domain Bacteria; phylum Bacteroidota; class Bacteroidia; order B-17B0; family Aurantibacillaceae; genus Aurantibacillus. The sequence continues at coordinate 6,041 of CAZFCR010000053.1, read as the reverse complement.
TAAACGAAATTTCGAACGCTTCGGTTTTGAACCCATAGAAACGCCAGCCATGGAAAACATTGGCACACTTACCGGTAAATATGGGGAAGAAGGCGATCAACTGATTTTTAAGATCCTCAATTCACGCATCCACGAAAGCAAAAACAAAGAAACGCTTAAACAGGAATTTGACCTTTCACTTGAATCTTCGCGTAATTCAGAGGTTTTGACTGAAAAAGCGCTGCGTTACGATTTAACCGTTCCTTTCGCGCGTTTTGTTGTAATGAATCAGCACAGACTGGTTTTCCCTTTTAAACGTTACCAGGTGCAGCCGGTTTGGCGTGCCGACAGGCCACAGAAAGGACGTTACCGCGAGTTTTATCAGTGCGATGCGGATGTGATCGGGTCTGATTCGCTCATCAATGAACTCGAACTGATCTCTTTGATGGACAAAACTTTTTCTGAGTTGAAATTACCGGTGGTACTGAAATTCAATAATAGAAAGATCCTCACGGCGCTTGCTGAAGTGATCAACGAACCTTCACGCATCATCGATATCACCGTGGCCATCGATAAACTGGATAAAATAGGAAAAGAGGGCGTGGTAAAGGAGCTCAACGAAAAGGGACTTTCAGCGCAGGCCATTGAGAAACTGAGTCCTTTACTGGATTTTAAAGGCGACAATGCTGAAAAACTTCAGATACTCGAAACCCTGCTCGGAGCAACGGAGTCGGGCCGTAAAGGCATTGAAGAGATCAAATACCTGCTCGGTCATTCTAAGTCAGCACACGCGAAAATAGAACTCGATATCACACTCGCCCGCGGATTAAATTATTATACAGGAACTATTTTTGAAGTAAAAGCAGCTTCGGGATCACTGAGCTCCAGCATCCTGGGCGGCGGTCGTTACGATGATCTCACAGGCATCTTCGGATTATCAGGCATGAGCGGGGTAGGCATTTCTTTTGGCATTGATCGTATTGATGATGTAATGGAAGAACTCAATCTTTTTCCTGAATCCATCAGTAAAGTATCGCTCACGCGCCTGTTATTTACTCATTTTGATAAAGAAACACGGCAGTATTGTATGGGACTTGCGGAAGAACTCCGGAACGCGGATATTAATTGCGAAGTGTACCCCGACATCACCAAAAAACTGGGTAAACAATTTGACTACGCCAATAAAAAGAAGATCCCTTTTGTATGTGTGATCGGTTCTACCGAAATGGGCAGCGGACTTTTCGCTGTTAAGGACATGGTGAGCGGACAACAACACCAGTTCAACACCAGCAGCATGATTCAGTTTTTAAAATCCAATTAAGATGGTTTTCACAATAGATCATACCCAACAACTTACACTCGATACACTCAGTCGTTTTCTTCATGATAAAGATGCAAGTGTAGAGCTTTCGGAAGCAACCAAAAAATCAATCAGCGATTGCAGGGATTACCTTGAAGATAAACTCAGGCGGAACAAAGGGCCGATTTACGGCATCAACACGGGCTTTGGTTCTTTGTGTGATGTGATCGTTCCTGATGCGGATCTTGAACAGCTGCAGGAAAACCTCGTGAAAAGTCACGCCTGTGGCATGGGTGAAGAAGTGCCGCAGGAGATCGTAAAACTGATGCTGTACCTGAAAATACAATCTCTTTCTTACGGAAAAAGTGGTGTGCAGCTGCAGACTGTTCAGCAGTTGTGTGATCTCATCAACCATAAAATCTGGCCCGTGGTGTACCAGCAGGGTTCGCTCGGTGCCAGCGGCGATCTGGCGCCGCTCGCGCATTTGTGCCTGCCTATTCTCGGACTTGGCAAGGTCAATTACAAAGGTTCAAAACTCGATACAGCTGTTGTTTTTGAACAGAAGAAGCTGAAGTCCATGCGCCTGAAATCCAAAGAAGGCCTCGCGCTTTTGAATGGCACGCAGTTCATGAGCGCTTATGCGGTTTACAATCTTTTAAAAGCCCACCACCTCATTCATGCCGCGGACACCATTACAGCTCTGAGCCTTGATGCTTTTGACGGCCGCATCGATCCGTTCAAAGATCATTTGCATACAATTCGTCCACACAAAGGTCAGCTGCATACCGCCCGTGCCATCAGAAAAGTGCTGGAGGGAAGCGAGATCACCGGCGCCCATAAAAAATATGTGCAGGATCCTTATTCTTTTCGCTGTGTGCCCCAGGTGCATGGTGCCACAAAAGACACTGTGAATTATGTAACCGGTGTGGTAGAAACAGAGATCAACGCGGTTACCGACAATCCAACTATTTTTCCCGAGGAAGATGAAATCTTAAGTGGTGGAAACTTTCACGGTCAGCCCCTGGCGCTCGCACTCGATTTTCTCGCCATTGCCATGGCCGAGCTCGCGAGCATTTCTGAACGACGGACCTATCTGTTGATTTCCGGTCAGCGCGGTTTACCGCCTTTCCTTGCATTTAACCCGGGGTTAAATTCTGGTTTTATGATCCCGCAGTACACGGCTGCCAGCATTGTGAGTCAGAATAAACAATTGTGTACGCCTGCTTCTGTGGATAGCATTGTGAGCAGCAATGGCCAGGAAGACCATGTAAGTATGGGTGCCAACGCCGCCACCAAATGTTACCGCGTGATGTACAACTGCGAAAAGGTGCTGGCCATTGAGTTGCTCAACGCGGCTCAGGCGCTGGAGTTCCGGCGACCTTTAAAATCGTCGCCTCAGATAGAGACCATCATGGAAGCCTACCGAAAAGTTGTTTTTGTAATGCGGCACGATGAAGTGCTGCACGACATGATGGAGGCTTCTCAGAATTTTTTGAAAGAGCATTTTAAAACAGAAATCGTAACACACAACTGATCTTGAAACCAAAACAGCGCATACTGGCATTTATTTTTCTGACCTGTTTTTTTTTACCGGGGCTAAAGGTCCAGGCTTGTCAGTGTCCGCCCACCTCTCTCAGCATACAGGAGTGCGATAAATACGAAATTATTTTCCGTGGAAAGATCATCAGCGTCAAAAATTGTGATCACCGTTTTGGAGAGGCCATGTTTGAGCTGGATGAACTTTTTAAAGGCAATGCTACAAAAACGTTTAAGGTATTGTTTGATTGCAATGAAGAGTGTGCGCAGACACTTTTGCCCGGAGAAGAGTGGATCATTTACAGCCGCTACAAACAGATTGACAACGCAAAACTGGATTGGTGCAGCAGAAGCCGTAAACACTTCGATAATGAACGGCAGGATTTTTACGCGGTAAATTATGGCAACGATTATCTTGACGAGCTGAGGTTTCTGAGAGACAACCTTGGTGCACACCGGTTTTTAAAAGACAAAAAAGAAGTGCTTTCCAACGAACAGGGCGATGAAACCGGTAACAGGAATAAATTACCCGCCAACAATGAATTTGTGATCATGCTGCTGATCTCTCTTGGGGCCATCGTGCTTTTTTACTGGCTGTTCAACCGTTTTTTCCGCTGATCATTTTTCAATTTTTTTATATTTGAAATAAAAAAAGAACATGCAAAAAACAGACTGGGCTTCGGCCATGGCGCCGCTCATTAAAAAATACAAAGGCAAACCACATCCGCTCGAATACAAAAATGTTTATCAGTTGCTGGTCATGGTAGTGCTGTCGGCCCAGGATTCAGATAAACACATCAACCAGATAGCCCCTGCCTTTTTTAAGGATTATCCCAATATGGAGAGCCTGGCCGCGGCCAATGAAGAAGGCCTGTTCAAACACATCAGCAAGGTGCGCAACTTTGGCAATAAAACGAAGTGGCTGCTTGAGCTGGCCAAAACAGTGAAGACCGACAAAAACATTCCACTCACCATTGAAGGACTAACCGAATTGCCAGGCATTGGACGCAAATCGGCCAATGTGATCATGCGTGAAGCGGGCATAAAAGCCGAAGGAGTGATCGTGGATCTGCACGTGGTGCGCGTGGCACCGCGCATTGGCATTGCTTCCGGCACAGACCCTAAAAAGATAGAAAAACAGATCATGGAAGTGATCCCCGAAAAAGACTGGGGTGAAATTGGCATGGCCATTTCTTTTCTCGGCCGCGAGATCTGCCGTCCCACACACCCGCAGCATGGTGACTGTCCGGTAAGCAAATATTGTGCTTATTTTAAGGCGAATCATTAGCGCGCAGAGAGATTTTAAGGACGCAGCGCTGGAAAATTTGTTATTGGACTTGGGTGGCGCGCAAAGACGCGATGAGCGCAGAGATAATATCTGGCGTAGACTGCGTAATTAACATCCACCGTCCATTGCGAGGCTGCCCGGAAGATCTCTGGTCGAAGCAATCTGTTCTTCACGTGACATCAAAATCTCCTTAGCCCAGATCGTTTCAGAAACAATTCGCGATTTGAATCCGTTCGAATTTTACAAAAAAACCGCCCCGGTATTCGGAGCGGTTTTTTATTATTCAATGGTGATCTGCTTTTTAGGTTTCAGCTTCGATTCCTCTTTTTTCTGGATCACCAGGCTGAGGATCCCATCTTTGTAAGTGGCTTTTACATCATCCGGGTTGGCAGAGTCGGGCAGACTGAAGGTTCGCCTGAAACTTCCGTAATGGAACTCGCGGCGGCTCAGCTGTTCGTTCTCTTCATTTTTTTCCTCGTGACGTTCACCACTAACAGTCAGTGTGCCATTGTCAACTTCAACGTGGAAATCCTGTTTGTTCATTCCCGGCACGGCCAGGTCGATGATAAAATCACCGGCGCGTTCCTTGATGTTAACAGCAGGCATCCAGTTGATGCTTTCGTCGGACCATAGGCGTTCCAGCGTTTCGTTAAAGAAAGACGGGAAGCCCAGAGGGCGGTCGATGGCGGGGATATTGCCCTTGCCAGCGCCGTTTTTCAATTTTAAGAGTGTCATCGTTTTATTGTTTTAAGGTTAATACCTGTTTATATAGAAACAAGTTGTGTTCCACATGATGTTGACTGACAGGTTTTCCGTTTTTTGTAAAAATTTTCTTAAATACGGGTAAAAGATTTCAGTTTTTAAAAAGACAAAAAGTCATTTTTAGAAATTAAAAAAGCCACAAGAGGTCTTGTGGCTTTTTTCCTGACTTGGTCCGGAAGACAACCGTATCCCAGCTATTCAATGAAGCGTCGCTGTCGGCGTGTGGTATGGGAGATATTCTCTGAACGGTTCGCGGGCCGTTCTGCGGCTCTTTGTATTTTTCAACTTCAGAGCTGGCGAGATGTTTCTTGCATGGTAGTTTGCAAAGCACGTACCAGGATAATTTGTTCCCAGATGTTCCGGTTCAAAACCGTTTCATCCATTTTCTAAAATCAAAAATTCGATTGCCGAACCGGGCGATTTTATAGCTGTGGAGGAAATAAGGTTGGATGAATGTCCTGGCGGCGAATATTAATGGAAATTTGTCTTGTTCTTTTTCCAACACTTAGATGTGGAAAATTATCCCAGAGTTTTAAAAATTGAGTGCACGAATCCAAGGTGGTGGAAAACAACTTTTAGCCCGAAGAAATCCAAGTAGAGGTGGAGGAGAGAATCGTATCACCGCTCCTGCAAACTGATGCCATTGCCATCCGGATCTTTGAACGAAATAAATTTTCCGCCGGCTGCTTCACCAGGGTCTGTGCTCAGAATGCCTTCTTTTTTTAGAAGTTGAATGTCTTCCTGAAGGTTGTCGGTTCTCAGTACCAGCCCTTGCATACTGCCCGGCTGCATTTTACTGAACCAGGTCACCAGCGTAATGGTGGTAGAACTGCCTTCAAGACCCATGCGGATCCAGTATTTTCCCTCCTCCATTTTTTGTTCTTCAAGCACCACAAAGCCAAGCTTTTTATAAAAGGCTTTGGCGACCTGCTGGTTGGAAACCGGAATAGAGATGACATCGATGGACTTCATATAACAATGGCATGGAAAAACAATTCCCATGCCATGTCCTTTAACTGATGCTAAAATTAAAGCAGATCGTTGGCCAGGTTCGCCAGTTCGCTGCGCTCGCCTTTTTCAAGTGTGATGTGCGCGTAAAGCGGTTGCCCTTTTACTTTTTCTATCATGTAGCTTAAACCATTACTCTGTGCGTCAAGGTAAGGTGTATCTATCTGG
>CAZFCR010000052.1:0-12875 GCA_964517305.1 uncultured Akkermansia sp. | reverse complement strand
GTCTCTTTCAGTTCACCTTCTTTTAATCCGTACTCATAACAGGTTCCCACACAGGTGAGGTCCTTTAATCCGTGCTGAATCAGATTGCGGAGAAAAATTTTATTATCATCGAGTATGGTTGTTACATGCAAATCGCTTTTATGGTCTTTAAGCTTATCCCAGGCAAGATGGATAACGGCATCAGGCTTGCCAAAAAAACTGTACAGATCCACTTCACTTCGATCATTAAGGTTGTAAGGAACAAAATCAATCCTGCCGAAGCAGGGCATCTCTTTCAATTTGTCGGCACTTCGGGAAGTAGCTATAATTTTGTGATCAAGAGAAAGTAATTTTTCAATGATATATCCCCCCATTCCTCCGGAAGCCCCGGTAACCAGTATCTTCATTTAATTTTGTTGTTGATGAACATCTGTTCAAAAATAGCAAAAAAGCCATTTGTATTAAAAATCAAAACACGGGGGAAAAGTTATATTTGTGAATTAGTTATTATCAACTTATGGGTGAAGTGAAACTGAGCGTTTGTATTCCTGTTTACAATTGCGAGAAATTTATTGGTGAAGCGATCGACTCGGTCTTAAATCAGGATTTTTCTGATTGGGAGTTAGTGATTGTTGATAACAGATCGACCGATAAAACTGTCGAGGTGATCAGATCATACAAAGATCAGCGTATCCGGCTAGTTGAGAATGACACCAACATCGGTATGCTGGCTAACTGGAATAAGTCTGTGTCGCTGGCCACTGGTAAATATATCAAGGTTCTTCCGGCCGACGACTTTCTGTATCCGGGCTGTTTAAGAAAACAATGTGAAGTGCTTGATGCGGATACTGATAAAAAAATCGCACTCGTCAGTGGCAGGAAAAATATTATCAATGATGATGGCAAAACTTTGTTTACAAGGGGTTTTTCCCGCCAAAACTGCCGGGTAAGCGGACAGGAAGCCATTAACAAAACCGTGCGTTCTGGTGGTAACATACTGGGAGAGCCCGGTGTGGTGATGTTCAGAAAAGAGATACTTGAAAAATCGGGACCTTTTGTGGCCGATATTTATTATGTGATGGATCTGAGCATGTGGTTCAAGATGCTCGTGCACGGTGATTTGTATTCTTTAGCTGATGTTGTTTGTGCTTTCAGAATTTCTACAGTTTCTGAGAGTATCAAACAAATCGCAACGCAAAAGAGAGACGTAGATAATTTTTTCAATAAAGTTTACGCCGATAAAAATTACGGACTTAAAAAGCTCAATTACCGGATCGGTCTCATCAATTCAGCAATATCAGCTCAGGTTAAAAAGGCTGTTTACAAATATGTGTTATAGATTTTAGTATTGTCCGATGTTTTTTGAGATGTGAAGACCCCTCATAACACAGTCGTCTGTCCAGTAGTATTTCCATTCGCCAAAACGGCCGGCCATAATCAGATCCCCGAGAGGTTCCGGATTTTCCAGTTTTTTATTCCAGTCGGTCATCGGTTCTAGATCCTGGTCTTCTCTCACAAGACCGTATTTGCCGAGATAGTTATAGATTTTATCAAGCGCCTCTCTGCGGGGATGATCAAAAATAACATTGGCATACTTGATCTTTTTTGTATTCACTTCCTCAATGGCACTATGATCTTTGACGAGCCCCATTTCAACCAGTTCGTTGCACACGGCATCAATGATACTGGAAAGACTTTCGGTCTGCTGACGGTATTTGGAGAAATACACTTCTACCTGCAAGCCCGATTTGCCCGGAATGCCGTTTTCGGGCGCAAACAAATCCATATAACTGATGCGCGTTGAATATTTTTCGCGATCGTAAACATAAAGCCATTGATTTACATTCGGGGCCGGGTGGTTAACCACAACATTTATAAGCAGAACCTCAGAACATGACAGTTCTCTGGCCGCGGCTTTTATCTCTTCAGGAGCTTTCGTTTTTAAAATAAATTCAGGAAGGGCAAACGTGTTCACTAGTTTTTTGTAAGCTTGACTGGTCCCATCCGAAAATTTCACTGTTTTATTTTCGAGGTCTATTTCAACCACTTCTTTGTTGTACCTGATTTTTGCGTTCGCTTTTAACTTATTTGCGTACGAAAAATAACCTCCGCTTTTAGGGTATCTTACAGAAGACTGGTAGTGTTTTGTTTCTTTGAGCGCGGCAACATATCCTGCCTTTACATCTTCTACCTGGGGATAATAAACCCGCTCACCAACCCAGTCGGTCGTCAGATTTTCCGGAGGTGTTGTCCAGTATTTAATGGTGTAAATGGAAGGAAATTCTTCGGCAAATCTTTCGCCAAACGCCATGTGCAACCATTCCTTGTAGTTTTTCGGTTTTGTTGCTGGGTCTATTTTTGATCTTGAATCAAGAAAAGAATTGAGACTTTCAGTTCTGATGGGTTCGGGCAGGGCATAAAGGTTGGTCTGGGCAGGATGCGCTACCCAGTGACCTTTGTAGTAATTGGTAGGGTATACAGGATACTCAAGGTATTCACAGCTTTCGGCAAAAAGTTGTTTTACATATTCGTATTTGGTGAATGAAACGTGAGGCCCTTCATCCCAGGTAAATCCGTTTAATTTGTGCGAATAGATATGACCTCCACTGTGATCCTGTTTCTCAAAAATTTCACATTCGTGGTTTAAATGGTAGGAGGTGCTTAAACCGGCCAAACCGGCGCCAAGAATTATTGTCATAAAGATTAAAAATCGGTAAGTTGTAAATTTAGTACAATTCTGCCTATATTAAAACTTCGCTCACTCATTAAAAAGTACATTCGATGTTTCGGGTACAGAATATTTAAATAAATAAGTATTTTTACGTTTTTACGGTAAAAAAACAAATATATGTCACGTGAGAAATTTATGAAGAAAGGTAGTTCAGCAAACAGCCTCGAAAGTGACACGTCTGGAATACGCAGCCACGCGCGCTGGTCCTTCAGCAATGAAGAGAAGATCTCCTATATTTTGCTGGTATGCCTCTTGCTGCTTATCGTCATCATCCGGTCTAAATTCTCGGGTATTCCTTTTGAGCGCGATGAGGGTATATATAGTTATTTCGGAAAACTGTTGCTTGAAGGCAAAGTACCCTACATTGATTTTTACGAGCAAAAATTTCCCGGCATTTTTTATTTCTATGCGGTTATAGTTTATTTTTTTGGCGACACGGTGCAGGGAATGCATCAGGGTTTTCTGATCATTAATCTGATAACAGTTGTTTTTTTGTTCTTTGCCTCAAAACGTCTTTTTTCACCTTTTGCCGGACTGATCACTGCCATTACTTTTGCAATTGTTTCGCTTACGCCCAACCTGAGCGGATTTACTGTTCAGGCGGAACACGGCGTTGCTTTTTTTATTAGCATCGGCATATTCTTTTATTCTTTTACGCTTAAAAATTCACGACTCATCTACCTGTTCTTAATGGGTCTTGCAATGGGTTTTGCCTTCATGACCAAAACCTCGGGTATGTTTCTGGCGCTTTGGGGAGGAATAGCTGTAGTGTGCGATAGTTTTTTCGGAGGTGCTGACAACAGGATCAAACAGCTTTTTATAAGGGGTGCCGTTTATTCGGCCGGTGTATTTACTGTAATCGGCGGATTTTTTCTTTTAATGGCTATCATGGGTTCTTTCGATGACATGTTCTTTTTTGCGTACGAGGTACCGAAAAGATATGTGAATAAAATTCCGTGGGAGCAGGGTAAAACTTATCTCGATTATACATTGAAGGCAATCACCAAAGAATACAAGTTGTTTTGGGTTCATGCGTTCCTGGGTTTAGCTGTGGTATTTATAAAATCCATTCCTGTTCGCATCAAAATAATGGCCGTTACCTTATTGTTTTTTTCTTGTGCAACAGTTTTTCCGGGTTATTATTTTTATGGGCATTACTGGATTCAGATTATTCCGGGCCTTGCAATAATAGCGGGCCTTACCTTTCATATTTTCGGAATACTGCTTGCCAGATTTACAAGCATTAAATCGCCGCGGCCTTTTTATATCTACATCGGTATATTTGTGATTGCTTCTCTTTTTCACATCAACAGGCTGAAGAGTTATTATTTCCATCCGAATTACGAGAAAGTTATGCGGAATGTTTATGGAAGTAATCCTTTTCCGGAAGCGATGGAAATTGGCAATTATATCAATAACCACTCCAAACCGGATGATCAGATTGTTCTTCTGGGTTCAGAGCCACAGATCTATTTTTACACCAAGAAAAAATGTCCGTCCCGCCATGCTTATTTTGCGGCGGTGGTAGATAATACACCTGAATCGCCGGTGTGGCAAAAAGAGTTCATACGCGACGTAGAAAAAGCGAGACCTGAATTTGTTGTGTTTTTTAATCATCCAATCTCTTTATTTGTTCAGCAAGGTGCCGATCAAACGATTTTTTCATGGTTTAATGAATATGTATCAAAAGGATACAAGCTGATCGGCATTGTGGAAATGGCTGACGGACAGCAAAGTGTTTACACGTGGAACGAAGCACTCGTCAACTTTTCGCCGCGTACTCAGAATTTGATCTATATTTACCAGAAACAGGGCACCTGACAGTGCGAGTAGGTATTGAGGTCTCACTTTTAGAATAAATGCGCAGGGAATATCATTCGAAAAAAATGAACCTGAAATCGGAGTAAAGGCCTCGCTTTTATTCACAATAAAACCAAAACGCCCGCAGAATTTCCGCGGGCGTTTTTTTTAATCAAAAACCTGGTTTTTGTTTTTCAGGCGCTTCCTTTTTTACAGGATCTGCTTTTGGCGGATCCTGGATTTCCCTTGTTGGGGTTTGATCCGGATCGTTGTCCGGATCCTTCGGTCGGCTGGGACCATTGTTATCATCGTTTCGCTCAGGGTTGTTAACCTCCCGGCCGGGATGATTGCTCCCTTTTTCTTTCGGATCCTGCTGACCCGGATTAGTATTTGATTGAGTAGTCATGGCAAGTTTTTTTAATTATGCTGAGTCACGCATGGCTTTCACGCGGTCGTGCCCCTTCAGGATGTGTTCTCTTTGTTTGTTGATCACCTGCATCGCCTCCGGAGAAATTTCTGTTGAGTGTTCAACTGCTTCGTTGTAGTGTTTTTTTGCGTGGTCTTCTCCATATTCACATGAAGAAAGAATGGCTTTGCGATCGTTACCCGTTACAGCGGCTTTAATATCCATCCATACCCTGTAAAGTTTACCGGTATTTTTGGTTTCGTTGTTATCAGGCTGCTCGCTGGATGGTAAAAAATTACGGAGTTCTTCCGAAAAAGTTTTGCTTTGCTGACTGAATTCAGTAAAAAGGGATTTCAGATCCGCGTCCTTGGTCTCTTCTGCTGCGGTTTTATAACCTTCGTAACGGTCGTTGTTGATCACAATAAGATCTTTGATGGTAGTTGCTGTTTTTGTTTCCATTGTTTGTTGTTTATTGGTTTGTAATTACATGCGCACGAAGGGCGCCGGAACCTTTGTTCCTGTTCTCCAGTTGTTCAAATTACATACCTGTAAGAGATCTGGCCCACTCAGCGGCCCGGATGGTTGATGGATAGCGGCAATTCGGGGATCACGTGTTTGAATTTCCCTGCCTGTAAAATCGTTAAATGTGGAGTTTCTTCTACCAACGTCAGGGTATGCGTGTCGCGCCGAAGACGATTTATTTTTGGTTGCTTGTTTTTCTGATGCCGAGTTCCTCGCGCCCATCTTCATAACGCGTGAGCAGACTGGTGATCCTGCCCTGATCATCTTTTTTAAATTCAATATAAAAGCTTGAATTTCCCTGCGGCAGCATCAGGTTTGAACCGCAATCGAGCATGGGGAAGCGGGCTTTGCCGGCCTTCTGATAAAAAAGCTGATTGTTTTCAAGTGTTACATTAAATGCGCCGTAGTCGCCGGTCATGTCACGAAGCGCAGCACTGTCGCTCTGATTTATCGGAGCGTGATCAAGCAGAAAAAGGTTCCAGTTCAGGCGGGTGATATCATTGGTGTCGTCGGTTGCCGCAAGCGCATTTTTAAAAAAATCTTTTTGCGCGGTGAGCAGGGCATCTGTTGCCTCGCTTAAAATATCAGGACTTACGCCGGTTTTTTCCCAGTTACATTTATTGATCGGGCAAATGGCTTTCCCGAAAGGAATGTCGGCAATAAATCCTTCGCCAATCGGCCGGTAAGTTACCGTGTGCGCACCGCCGCGTGTTTTTTCGCCTACAATTTTTGCATTCCCGGATGCCTGTAGTGTAAATGCCAGACCTTCGGCGGCTGAAAAGGTTTTGTAGCTGGTAAGAATGTAAATGGGTTTGTTTCCGAAATAGGCTTGCGTGCTGTCAGGTTGAGTCCAGTAGGGCAGTGTTGCGTTTTCTGATCTGATGTAAATGGTGTTAACGAGTTTTTTTTCTTTGAAGAACCGGCTCAGAATATGCGTCACCATGTCAGGCGAACCGCCTACACCATACCTGAGATCGATGATCAGGCCATCGGTGTTTCCCAGCATGTTAAAGGCATGGTTGGCCGCGGCCGCGGAATGCCGGTTAAGTCGGGAGAAAGAACTGATCTCAAGGTATCCGATGTTGCCATTCAGAATTTCCGCTTTTTTAAAGCCGTAGTTTTTGTTTTTTTCAATCTGCAGTTTGTCGGCCACCATGCGGGGAATATCTTCCACCTCCCCCGATACTTCTTTTGCAAGGGCCGGATGAAATTCAACGTGAAAATGCTCGTCACGGTGCACGCTCAAAACATCGCGGCTAAGCGCGGCAGCAAACTGGTGGGGATCGGAAATGTTATCATACGCACCTTCTTTGCATCTTTTTTTAATAAAGGCGCTCATCTTCACACCCGCCTCCTGGTCTACATAATATTTCCTCAGTTGCCTGGCCAGACTATCCACCACAAGATCCGTTGTTTTTTTGCTGCGCGTCACCTGCTGCGATTTCAGTTGTGATGTACCGAAAAACACAAGCAGGAGCAGGGCTACCCACCGGGATCGGGAAAAAAAAGAAATTGCTCCGATAGTTTGACTGTACGGCATATCTGCGAATATAAAAAAATTGCAGATGATTTCCTTTAAGGGGTCAGGGCTGCGATATGGCGGCGCTTTGTGTTTTTATGATCTTACACATGTAAGAAAGATTGGAAAAATGCAATTTTGTTGATATTTTTGAGATGTCCACCTTTTTAATCTCAACCCGCTTTTGACTCTTTACAAACTGAAAACAAGGTTTTTTCTTGGTTTCTTCAGTGTTTTCATCCTTGCTGTTACCGCGCAAAACAAGGTTTCACAGAAGAATGGCAACTGGAGCGACCCCACCGTATGGGTTCCCGCAGGTGTGCCAACGGCCGCAAGCAATGTTACCATTGCCAACGGGACTACTGTAGATATGAACGTGGCCGTAACCTGCAGCAACATCACAGTTGGAACGGGCGGTTCGGCCAGCCTTCGTTTTGCAGGAACACTTCCCAGCACCTTTGTAATTAACGGGGATTTGCTGATCAATACCTCGGCCAGCATGGTGATGCGTCCCGGAACGAACCTGCTGCATGCAGTACGTTTTAACGGAAACGTGGTTAACAACGGCACTTTTGATTTGTACAGGAACGCGCTGAGTTTCTGCACTGCTGTTTTTTCAGGAACAACCAACCAGAGTTTCAGTGGAACCGGTACCACCACAGAATTGAGAAGTGTTATCGTGGACAAAGGGAATATCAGCAGCATTCTTGATGTATCGAGCACCGTTTTTCTCGTTCCATCGGATTTTTTAACGCTCAGAAGCGGAATTTTTCGTTTGTCTGGCGCGGGACTCACGCTTGTTCCGGCAAGCACTGCGTTTTCGATTGCGGCGGGTGCCGGCATCGAACTCAATAATTCCAGCTCGGTTTTTAATTTTGGCGCATCTGTTCGTGTGAGCGGCCTGTTGTCGGTTTTAAACGGTACAGTAAATGTTGGAAACGCTAATAACGAGGATCTTGTTGCTGGTGGCGGAACAGTGAGCGTAGCGGGTGGGTTATTGAATGTAGCCGGAAAATATGATGGCAGCGTTTTCGCAGGAACCTTTAGCATTTCAGGAGGGACGATGTCGCTGCCTGTTTTCGCATCCACCAACACGGGCATTGCGCCCTTTCATATTTCAGCATCAGGTTCGGCATTTTACATGTCCGGCGGACTTCTCCGCATTAACCGGGAAGGCGGCACGGGTGCGCAGGATCTTGGTTTTGTAAACACGGGCTCCTCTTCAGGAAGTGTGAATGGCGGCACGGTGCAAATCGGCGATCCGGCTGTGGCCGGCGCGCAGGTGATCACTGTTAATACTTCATTTCCACTTTATCATTTCCAGGTTAATTCGCCAACCGCGCGTGCTGCGGTGACTGTTAACTCATTGACTATTTTAGGCAGCGTCAACATCCTTACCGGAACATTGCAAACAACAACGCCGTTATCTGTAGGTGAGAACTGGCTCTGCACAGGGACATTTTCTCCGGGCCTTCAACCTGTAACATTCAGTTCTTCGGCGGCACAAAACATCTCAGGCACTCCCACGGCTAATTTTCATCACATGTATTTTGCGGGCGCAGGAATAAAAACTTTTTCTTCTCAGATCACCTGTTCGGGCGATTTTTCAATCGCCGCCGGTTCTGCAGTCAGCGCAGGTACAGGCAATCACACGCTCACCGCCACCGCTTCGTTTGTTAACAACGGCTTATTTACTGCACAACGCGGTAAAGTGGTATTGAATGGCACTTCTCTTCAAACTATTGGCGGATCTGTGGCCACAGAATTTTATGACCTTACCATCAATAATCCCGCGGGTGCTACGCTTACACAGTCGGTTAACCTGAGAGGCGCGCTCGATCTTAATAATGGTGTGTTTAACCTGAATGCGTTTGCTTTTACTTTACTTTCCGACGCTGCAGGCACAGCGCGCATAGGCCCCATTACAGGCACAGGCGACATCACAGGCAATGTCAATGTGCAGCGTTATGTGCCGGGAGGTGCCACAGGCTGGGCACTGCTGGGTTCGCCCGTTGCATCAGCTCTTACATTTCAGAGTATTGATGATGATCTTTATATTTCCTGTGCGGCTTGTCCGGATGGTTATCCCGGAGGGTTTACTTCGGTGTATACTTATGATGAAAGTCTGCCAGGTATTTACGATAACCAGGCGAGTTACACACCTGTTCCCTCCATCACCACACCGTTTGCACAAGGTCGCGGATATTGGATTTACCTGTCCGGTCAGAACACAACTATTGATCTTACCGGGGTTCCACGCAAATTCAATTATTCCATTCCGATCGGGTATACCAATTATGGGTCTCCTCCCGACGATGGCTGGAATCTGATTCATAACCCTTATCCCAGCCCGGTGAGCTGGACAGCTTTTCGCGCCGGCAATGCTGCCTTAAATAATGCGTATTATGTTTACAATGCCGATTTAAACGGTGGGGCCGGTGGATACGCCACTTTTGTGAACGGCATCAGCAGCCCGGCGGTGGGCAGCGGTGGCATTAACGATAACATTCCAATGTGCCAGGGTTTTTATGTGCATGCCAACGCAGCCACCAACATCACCGCAACTGAATCTGTAAAAAGCATTCAGGATAATTTTTTAAGGAAAGAGGTCAGTCACCCTCTGATGAGACTGCAATTAAAAGGAAGCGGCACTTCAAAGGATGAAACCGTTGTTTATTATTCCGACACGGCTTCGGCAACATTCAACCCTGCAACAGATGCCGCTAAATTAAAAGGCCGCACGGCTGGAATGCCTTTTATTGCTACCAGGACGGGTGCAGAAAAGTTTCAGGTAAAAGCCATTGCGCCTGTGACCGGAACAGCCGTTGTTCAGCTCGCCATTTCAGGTATTCCCGGTAACACGTACTCTATCTCGCTTGTCACAGAAGGTTATCTGGAGAAGGGGACCTGTTTTCGTTTAGTGGACAAAAAACTAAATACCAGCATCGATATACTGAAAACCCCTTACGTTTTTCAATTAACGGATACCAGCTCTGATCAAAGGTTTGAACTGATGATCATCAATGCATCGGAGGACCTGAACGCCTGGATGAATGAACTGACCTGCGAAAATAAAAAAGAAGGAAAGATAATCGCCGGCTCGGCTTCAGGTGACATCTGGTCATTTGTCTGGATGAAAAACGGAGCCTTGTTTAAAACGAACACAGGTAACGTCGATTCAATTATCAACTTAAAACAGGGTGTTTACCAGTTGCTGGCTGAAAGGCCGGATCTTTGCGGCAGTTACAACGGTACTTTTGTAGTGCCTTCTCCCGGTGAATTGTGCGGATCACAACCTGGAGATGAAACGCGGGGCGAGGTTTCAGTGGGAGCGGAGTATGCCGTCAATAGAAATGGTTTTGTGCTTAAAACAATGGACAACAACCAGTACCTGATTTCGGGACCTGTATCAGAATCACCTGTTCACGCAGTGGTGCAGGATCTTAATGCAAAGATCATTTACAACACCTGGTTTGATAAAGGCGAATTACACCTCGACCTCGATAAATTCAACCGGGGAATTTACCTTCTTCAGCTCATTACACCGGAGGGCCGACTGGTATTCAGATTGCCGGTTTACTGATCTTTGATCTTCTTTACAAAAGTTTCAATCAGGCCAACAACTTCCGGATGGAGCGGTTTTGCTGTATCAGCATAATCTTCGGCCTGCGCTTTTTTGTCCATGTTTTCAAAATACTTCAAAACATGATTCATATTGCTCACCATTTTAAGTTCTCCGTTACTGGCGTTGGCTGCAAGTATTTCAGCGTCCTGTTGTTTTACCTGTATATCGGTGCTGCCCTGAAGAATAAGAACAGGCAGTTTTATTTTTTTCATCTCCTGCGCCGGATCATATTTAAAAAATGAGATCATGAAAGGCTGCACTTCGGGACGGAACAAAGCATAATAAATGGGTGGTACATTGGCAATGGTATCACCTTGTTTCAGCTGGTCGATCATGCCGTACAGAATGTTTTTGATGTTATCTGGAGAACCCGAAAGTTGTTCTTTCAGAATCACGTCCAGTGGCCTGCCCGGTGCGGCAATAGATACAATTCCCGCAATTTTGTTTGTTTTCTGCGCTGCCGCAAGCGCTATCAATCCGCCTTCGCTGTGCCCGGCAACTATTATTTTGCTGAACCTGCGGTCGTGAGACAGGTGTTCTATCCAGAGCCGCGCATCTTCTATATAATGTTCAAAACGAAGGTCGGCTTCTGATCCAACCCCCATGTCACTCCTGCCAACACCACGTTTATCGTAGCGCACCATGGCAATACCTTTTTTCTGGAGGTCCTCAGCCAGGTACTTGTAACTGTTGGTTTCCATCGCCGTGTTGTTACAGTTGCGGTCGGTGGGACCGGAGCCAGCTATGAGCAGGATCACGGGAACTTTTTCTGAATTCGCCGGTACTGTAATAGTTCCTTCAAGTTCGCCCGTGGCGGTTTTGAGCACAATGGTTTGCTGGGCGCCAAGAAGGCCAAATCCAAACATGAATACCAAAGCTGTGATGTTTTTTATGTTTACCATGAGGGATGCAAGGTAATAAAAAAGGCCGCTCTGTTGAAGCGACCTTTTTGCATATAAAATTTATGGATCAGGCTTTAACGAGCTGGATCTCGCAGTTGATTTTTACATCATCACTCACCAGTACCCCGCCGGTTTCAAGGGCAGCGTTCCAGTTCAGTCCAAAATCCTTGCGGTTGATTTTTCCGCTGATGGTGAATCCGGTTTTGGTGTTGCCCCATGGGTCTTTACCAATTCCGCCGTGTTCGGCATCCAGTACTATTGGTTTTGTTACATCCCTGATGGTAAGTTCGCCATGAAGTTTGTAATTGTCTCCACCCACCTTTTCGAAACCTGTTTTCCTGAATCTGATCTCCGGAAATTTTTCCGCGTCAAAAAACTCAGGCGATCGCAGGTGTCCGTCGCGCTGCTCGTTGCCGGTGTCCACCGAAGCAGCTTTTGCCACGAAAGTAGCATCAGAGGCGGTGAAATCATCACCATCGGTCTCCGCACTCAGGTTAAAATCCTTAATGGTTCCGCTTACATTGGTGATCATCATGTGTTTAACTTTAAACGTCACTTCACTGTGCGTCGGGTCGATATTCCATTTTGTTTTGCTCATGTTTTCTGTGTTTTTTATTAATTTGTTAATTGATTATTGATTTACATCTGCATCGGAACGTCCATCAGCAAAAGTTCAGAGTTACTCTGGGTGCTGATGTTTATTTTATCAGTGTCCCACACACCAAATCCGTCGCGCGCTTTTAAAGGCTGACCATTGATGGTCACTTCTCCGCTGAGAATAAAAGCATACAAACCATTGCCTTTTCTTTTGATCTTGTATTCGGTAGCCTGGTCTTTGTCAAATTTCCCGATGTGGAACCAGGCATCCTGATGGATCCAGGCGCCGGCATCGGCGGGACTTGGAGAGATGATCTGCTGCAGTTTGTTGTGACGGTCTTTTTCGTTCAGCGAAATCTGATCATAACGCGGTTTTACATTTTTCTGGTTGGGAAACACCCAGATCTGTAAAAACTTTACGCGGTTGTCGCGGTTCTTATTGTACTCGCTGTGTGTGATGCCGCTGCCCGCGCTCATTACCTGTACATCGCCATTTTTAATAACGGCCACGTTGCCCATGCTGTCTTTGTGTTCCAGGTCGCCCTCAAGCGGAATCGAAATGATCTCCATGTTATCATGCGGGTGGGTGCCGAAGCCCATGCCTGCTTCCACAGTATCGTCGTTTAAAACCCTGAGTACGCCAAAGTGCATGCGCTCGGGATTATAATAATTGGCGAAACTGAATGTATGATAACTGTCCAGCCAGCCGTGGTTGGCGTGGCCCCTGGTTTCTGCTTTGTGAATCACTGTGTTTTCCATGATCTTTGAATTGGTTGGTGGTATATGGTTAAATC